>CAMFHT010000170.1 GCA_945952245.1 uncultured Rhizobium sp.
TCCTTTCGGAACTCGATTTTGAGTCGAGCGCGTCTACCAGTTCCGCCAATGGGGCTGGCACCATCCGTGGTGCCGGGAATATACGGGCGGGAATGAGCGGGTCAACCGGATTTTCCGGGACGCTTGCGAATTTACCCTTCACGCAAGTGTCAGCCGATGGGCGGCATCGCCGCATTTACAGCAGCGGACGCGGCGCATAAAAAGCAGCGACACGAAAAGAAACGGATCCTCATGCTGCGCCGCCTCTACGACTGGACCCTCTCGCTTGCCGCACGCCCATCGGCAGAAATCTGGCTGGCCGTCATCGCCTTCGTCGAAAGCTCGGTTTTCCTTGTCCCGGCAGACGTTCTCTTCCTGCCCATGGCACTGGCGAAGCCCGAAAAGGCCTGGCGCTATGCCTTCATCGCGACCGTCGCCTCCGTTCTCGGCGGAATCGCAGGCTGGATGCTCGGCTACTATGCCTTCGAGGCGCTCGCAAAGCCCGTTCTGGAATTCTACGGCAAGCTCGATGCCTTCGAGGCCATGCGGACCTCGGTCGACTATTCGACCGTCGTGCTGCTCTTGGTGACATCGGGCCTTGCCCATCTGCCGCCTATCAAAATCGTGACTATCCTGTCGGGCGTCGCGGGCATCAACATCTGGCTCTTCATCATCTCGGCGATCCTTGCCCGCGGTGCGCGCTTCTACCTGATCGCACTGCTCTTGCGGTGCTATGGCGAGCCGATCCGGGACTTTATCGAGAAGCGTCTCGGTCTGATCGCAGGTGTCGGTGCCGGCGTGCTGATCGCGCTCTACATCGCCTACAAGCTTCTCGCCCATTGACCATCAAGGAGGCTGATCGTGGCCGCTGAAACTCTCGCCGCATCCGGTCGTCCGGGCTTTGCAACTGCCGTCGTGCTGACACTTGGGATGGCTGCGACCGTTGGCTCGGCGCTCGCCTTCGAACATATCGGAGGCTACATCCCGTGCGCGCTCTGCCTGCTTCAGCGGCAGCCCTATTATTACGGCATCCCGATCGCTGCGATCGCCGCCGTCAACGCCGCCATCGGCGGGCCGAAATGGCTGACGCGGGCGCTGATCGGCGTGGTTGGGCTCATGATGATCGTCGGCGCGGGCATGGGTGTCTTTCACTCCGGCGTCGAATGGCACTTCTGGGAAGGCCCGGCCACCTGCTCGACCAGCGTCAACGGCGTCACGCAGGATGCGGGAAACCTGCTCAACGACCTCAACGCGGTCAAGGGGCCGTCCTGCACGGATGCCGCCCTTCGCGTGCTCGGCCTCTCTTTCGCGGGCTGGAACGTGATCGCAAGCCTCATCCTTGCGGCCATCGCCATCCGCGGCGTTCGCGCAAGGGGCTGAGACCGGGCGAGACGGTCAGGGCTGCAGTTCGCTATCCCAGTAGAGATAGTCCATCCAGCTTTCGTGCAGGTAGTTCGGCGGGAAGAGCCGGCCGTTGTTGTGCAAGTCCTGCACCGTCGGCTGGTAAGGCTTCTGCGCCGGGAACATCTGCGCCTCCCGCGTGAGCTTCGATCCCTTGCGCAGGTTGCAGGGCGAGCAGGCGGCGACGACGTTTTCCCAGGTCGTCTGCCCGCCGCGGGCGCGCGGCAGCACGTGATCGAAGGTCAGGTCGTCCGGCGAGCCGCAATACTGGCATTCGAACTTGTCGCGGAGGAAGACATTGAACCGGGTAAAGGCCGGATGGCGGGTCGGCTGCACATAGGTTTTCAGGCAGACGACGCTCGGCAGCCGCATCGAAAAGCTGGGCGAGGAAACCGAATGCTCGTATTCAGCGATGATGTTCACACGATCAAGGAAAACCGCCTTGATCGCGTCCTGCCAGGACCATAACGACAAGGGATAATAGCTCAGTGGCCTGTAGTCAGCGTTCAGTACCAGTGCTGGCAAGGCCTGCGGCGAGACTGCAATCGTCAAGGTCATGCTCCTGATCGATTCTGCTTTCTAAGGCTTATACTAAGTCCCTTGTGACACGCTTGTGAAGCCTGAAAAATCAGCTTTTTCAGACCATATTGACGCGGGCTCAGATAAGCTGGGGCAGAACCGTCCGAGGCTTGCGGAGCACCGCGCCGTAATAGGCCCAGAGCAGCCGCGCGGCGGTCGAGCGATGCGGCGCCCAATCCAGGGCCCTTGCCTTCAGAACTGCGATGTCGGGCTTGCCGGAACCGCCATATGCTGCAGCAAAGGCGATCCTGAGCGCGAGGTCGCCGGCCGGGAAGATGTCACGATGATCGCAGTTGAAGAGAAGATGCACTTCCGCCGTCCAGGGGCCGATGCCCTTGAGGGCGGTCAGCCGCCGGATCGCCTCCTCTGCCTCCAGCGCGGCAAGCCGTTCCAGATCGAGCGACCCGGCAAGAACCGCCTCCGCGACCCTCACCAGCGTATCGGCCTTCGCAGCGGTCAAGCCGAGCCTCGGACCCTCACCGCGTGCCACGGACAGATAGCTCTCCGCTGTCAACGGCCCGGCCGCGGCGGTGAGCCGCGCCCAGATCGCATCCGCGCTTGCCCGCGAGACGAGCTGGGACACGACGACGCCGGCGAGGCCGGCAAAGCCGGGCGTGCCCGCCCGCTCGGGCAGCGGCCCGGCGACATGGGCTACGGGTCCAAGCGACGGATCGATCTCCAGCAGCGCACGCAGCGCGTCGTCATGCACACCGGCACCGATCTCCATGGCGGAATTCACCCTTTCGCTTGCCCGCGGCTTCGTGGCAGAAGGGATCATGCCTCACCGATCTGGTCAACGTCCCGTTTTCCGCTTCGCCCCGAGCCCGAACGGCCGGCTGCACCTCGGGCACGCGCTTTCTGCCCATCTCAACCATTCGATGGCGCGGGAGATGGGTGGTCTCTACCTTGTCAGGATCGAGGACATCGACGCCACCCGTTCCACGCCGGAAAACGAGGCGGCCATCCTCGAAGATCTCGCCTGGCTCGGCCTCTCTTCCGACGCGCCGGAGCGGCGGCAGTCCGAGCACCTTGCCGAGTACGAGCGGGCGCTCGACCGCCTGAAGGACATGGGCCTCGTCTACCCCGCCTTCCTGTCGCGCGGCGAGGTGAAGGCGATCGTCAGGACGCAGGAGGAGGGCGGCCAGCCATGGCCTCGCGACCCCGACGGCGCACCGCTCTATCCTGATGCAGACCGGCTGCGGGATACCCGGGACCGAGCGGAGCGGCTTGCCCGCGGTGAGAAGCATGCCTGGCGGCTGGACATGGCGAAGGCTCTCGCGCTCCTCGACCGGCCCCTGTTCTGGATGGAGACCGGCGAACGGTGGCCAGCGCAGATTCCCGCCAATCCGCGCACCTGGGGAGATGTCGTCCTTTCCCGCTCCGATGCACCGTCAAGCTATACGCTGAGCGTCGTCGTGGATGATGCCGCACAAGGGGTCACGCATGTTGTCCGGGGCAGGGATCTCTATCACGCGACCGCGGTACAGCGGCTCTTGCAGGAGCTGCTCGGACTGCCGGAGCCCGTCTATCACCACCACCGGCTGGTGCTGGATGCAGAGGGACGCAAGCTTTCGAAGAGCAGCAGCTCCACTGCGCTCGCCGAACTCAGGGACAAGGGCGCGACGCCCTCAGATATCCTTCGCCTGATCGGGGTTTGACATCGACGTCTCCGTGCGGCCGGACAGCCGGTTCACAAGCTTGTCCATGACACGGTATTTCAGCATGGCCGCGTTGATCTCACCGCCGAGGATGAAGATGACGGCGGCGATGTAGAGGAAGACGAGCGCGATCATCAGCGAGGCGAGACCTGCATAGGTGCGGGCATAATTGGCGAAGGTCGCGATGTAATAGGCGAAGGTCAGCGCCCCGACCGTCCAGGCAATCAGTGTCAGCGTAACGCCCGGAAGCACGTCGCGCAGGCGGCGCGTCCCCGCCGGCAGCCAGAGATGGGCGATGGTGACCCCGACCGTCAGCACGAGCAGCGTTCCGTAGACGCGCCAGCTGGCGATGACACCGAGCGGCTGCTTCAGCCAGGGAAACATCTGCTCCGCATAGGAAAGCGCGACCGGGACCGCGACGAGCAGGAAGCTGATCGCGGCGAGTGTCAGAACCGCCGCAAGCACCCAGAAGAGACTGGCGAGGCGCGTGATGTACCAACGCCGCGTTTCGGTGATGCGATAGCCGCGGTTGAGAGAAATCCGAAGGGCTTCCACGCCGTTCGAGGCGAAATAGGCGGCGGCAAGGACCGAGATCGTCAGCAGGCCGCCACGCGGAATGGTCAGGACCTGACGCACTTCGTTGGAAATCGGGCTGGCGATGGACGGGGGCCAGGTATCGAAGATCAGGTGGACGGCGATGTCGGCAAACTTGTCGGCACCCAGGAAGGTAGCGAGCGTCGTACCGAAGATCAGAAACGGAAAGATGGCGAGCAGGGTCGACAGGGCGACATGGCTCGCCATGGCCCAGCCGTCGTCTTCAGTGAAATGATAGAGCGCATCATAGGCGACACGGTAGACAACGCGTAGAAAGCTCGGCATTCCATCTCCGTCGGTGGCGGTCCGCATGCGTGCCGTTTGCCGGCTCGCTTCAATATGGGAAGCGATCGCGAATTTGTACAGGAAAGCGTCATGGACCAGCGCAAGACCATCATCGTCACCGGCACGTCGAGCGGCATCGGCGCCTACTGCGCCCGCGCGCTCCATCAGGACGGATGGCGCGTCTTCGCCACCGTGCGCCGGGAGGAAGACCGCGCGGTGCTAAAAGCGCATGGTATAGAGACCTTCCTGATGGATTATCGCGACCCTTCAAGCATGGAAAAGCTCGTGGCCGACGTGGCGGCACTCAGCGGCGGGCGGATCGATGCCCTCTTCAACAACGGCGCCTATGGGCAACCCGGTGCGGTCGAGGATCTGCCTGTCGAGGCGCTCCGGGAGCAGTTCGAGACCAATCTCTTCGGCTGGCACGACCTGACGCGCCGGGTCATCCCCTTCATGCGGCAAAATGGCGCCGGGCGGATCGTGCAGTGCTCCTCCATTCTCGGCCTCGTGCCCTATCGCTGGCGGGGTGCATATACCGCCTCGAAATACGCGCTCGAAGGCCTGTCGCTGACGCTGCGCATGGAACTCGAGGGAAGCGGCATCCATGTCAGCCTCATAGAACCCGGGCCGATTTCCTCGCGGTTCACCGCGACTGCCCTCACGAAGATCAGAGGCCATATCGATCTCGAAGGCTCGGTTCACGCGTCAGCCTACAGGCGGGAGCTCGCGCGGCTCGACGGCACCGGGCCGGTCAATCGCTACAAGCTCGGGCCGGACGCGGTTTACAAAGTGCTTGTGCAAGCCTTGACCTCTGACAATCCGCGCCCTCATTATCTGGTGACCACACCGGCCAAACGGGGCTACCTCCTGAAGAAAATCCTGCCTGCAGGCCTGTTCTACAGGTTGCTGCGCCGTTTCGACTGAACCATTCAAGGATAAACCTGCCATGTCCGGCTTTACCTCCGTTCTCGCGCTGATCGTCATGGGCCTCGTGGTGCTCGTGCTCGCCCGCGGCCTGTTCAACATGATGAAGGGGCAGAACGCCAATCTCTCGAACAAGCTGATGCAGCTGCGCATCGCCCTGCAGGCGCTGGCCGTCGTGCTCATCATGCTGACGCTTTGGCTGACCGGAGGCGGGCGCTGAAGCCATGGTGAAGCTCAACAAGATCTATACCCGTACCGGCGACAACGGCACGACCGCCCTCGTTTCCGGGCCGCGCCGCGTGAAGCACGACCTGCGCATCGAGGCCTATGGAACGATCGACGAGACCAATTCCGTGATCGGCATGGCGCGGCTCCACACGCGTGGAATGGATCCGCTCGACGGCATGCTGGAGCGCATCCAGAACGACCTCTTCGATCTCGGGGCCGATCTCGCGACGCCGGATACCGGCGAAAAGCCGCAATGGGAGCCGCTCCGCATCGTCGCCGCACAGGTGAAGCGCGTCGAGGACGACATCGACACGCTGAATGCGGAGCTACAACCGCTGACCTCCTTCGTCCTGCCCGGCGGATCGCCGGCGGCGGCGCACCTGCATCTCGCCCGCACCGTGGCAAGACGGGCGGAACGGGTAATCGTGGAGCTGTCTCGGACGGAAGAGGAAGTCATCAATTCAGAGCTCATCCAATACGTGAACCGCCTTTCGGATTTCCTCTTCGTCGCCGCCCGCGTCTGCAACGACCAGGGCAGGACGGACGTGCTCTGGGTGCCCGGAAAGAACCGCTAGAACGCAGAGCCATAAGCGCGGCAAAGCGACGCATGATGCAGGAGGACGGGCATGTTCATACCGCTGCACGACGCCAATGCGCTCCGGCACATCCGCTCGCCGGTGGTGACGCGGCTGCTGATCGCGGTGAACATCCTGATCTACATCCTGATGTTTCCGGCAGCCTGGGCGGAGGCCGCCGACCACGCTGTTCTCATCTTCGGCTTCATTCCGGCGCTCGTCACCCACCAGGCCGTGCTGCCGGAGGCGCTGCAGGGCGTTCCACCGGAGGTCACCTACCTCACCTATTCCTTCCTGCACGGCAGCTTCTCGCACATGGCGCTGAACATGCTGTTTCTCTGGATCTTCGGGGACAATGTGGAAGACGCTTTCGGGCACCTGCGTTTTCTGCTCTTCTACCTCGCCTGTGCGGCCGCCGGCGCATTCGCCCATCAAATCGTTTCAGGTGATCCGGAAGCGCCCCTGATCGGGGCATCGGGTGCGATTTCCGGCGTGCTAACGGCATACGTCATCCTGCATCCAAGGGTGCGGATCTGGGCTCTCGTCTTCTTCGGGATCCCGCTGCCGCTGCCGGCCTTCATTCCGCTTCTCTTCTGGATCGGACAGCAGTTCTTCTTCTTTGCCATGGGCATCGGCGAGGGTGTATCCTTCGCGGCGCATGTCGGCGGCATCCTGGCCGGCGGGCTGCTCGTGCTGGTGCTCAGACGTCCGGGCGTCCCGCTCTTCGACAAGGGCCTTGCCAGCGCAGTCGCGCAGAAGGCTGCCGACAGCGGCGTGGATGGACCTCGCAGGCAAGACGCCTGGGTGCCCGCAGACGATACGGACGAGCCCCGCGGACCCTGGGGCGGTAGACGTTGACGTAAGACGCGATGCGTTTTAAATCCCGGACCGGATTTTGAGGGAGACATGGAATCTTTTGCGCGTCCGGGAGGAAAAACGCGGATACATGTCGCCAATCGACCATCGGGACCATGCCCATTGTCGCATTTTGCCCGCCGATAGAGCTTGAAGGAAGGACACCATGAAAATCCTCGTACCCGTGAAGCGCGTGGTTGATTACAACGTGAAGATCCGCGTGAAGCCGGATGGTTCGGGCGTTGAGCTTGCCAACGTCAAGATGTCGATGAACCCCTTCGACGAAATCTCGGTCGAGGAAGCGCTGCGTCTCAAGGAAGCCGGCAAGGCCGAGGAAGTGGTCGTGGTCTCCATCGGCCCGGCAAAGGCTGAAGAGACCCTTCGTACCGCGCTCGCCATGGGTGCCGACCGCGCCGTTCTCGTCGAGACCGATGACGTGGTCGAGCCGCTCGCCGTCGCCAAGATTCTGAAGGGTGTCGTCGAATCCGAGAACCCCGGCCTGGTGATCGTCGGCAAGCAGGCGATCGACGACGATGCCAACCAGACCGGCCAGATGCTCGCCGCCCTTCTCGGCTGGGCACAGGGCACGTTCGCTTCCAAGGTCGAGATCGGCGCGGACAAGGCAACCGTCACCCGTGAGGTCGACGGCGGCCTTCAGACCATCGACATCAAGCTCCCGGCGGTCGTCACCACCGACCTTCGCCTCAACGAGCCGCGCTATGCTTCGCTGCCGAACATCATGAAGGCCAAGAAGAAGCCGCTCGACAAGAAGGCTCCGGCCGATTTCGGCGTTTCGACCGAAGCCCGCCTCAAGGTGCTGAAGACCGAGGAGCCGGAAGGCCGCAAGGCCGGCGTCAAGGTCAAGTCGGTTGCCGAGCTGGTCGAAAAGCTCAAGACCGAAGCCGGCGTCCTCTAAGATTTCAGGGATAGGAGAAATTCACATGGCTATCCTGCTTCTCGCAGAACACGACAACTCCACCGTCTCCGACCAGACCGCGAAGGCGCTTTCCGCGGCCCAGAAGATCGGCGGCGACATCCACGTTCTGGTCGCCGGCAAGGGCGCGTCCGTCGCTGCTGCTGCCGCGGCCAAGCTCTCCGGCGTATCCAAGGTCCTCCTCGCCGAAAGCGACGACCTCGCGAACAACCTCGCAGAGCCGCTGGCCGCCCTCATCGTCTCGCTCGCAGGCTCCTATGACACGATCATCGCGGCTGCGACCTCCGTCGCCAAGAACGTGATGCCGCGCGTCGCCGCCCTCCTCGACGTCATGCAGGTTTCGGAAATCACGGAGGTCGTCTCCCCCGATACCTTCAAGCGTCCGATCTATGCCGGCAACGCGATCCAGACGGTCCAGTCCACCGACGCCAAGAAGGTGATCACGGTCCGCACCGCTTCGTTCGCCTCCGCTGGCGAAGGCGGCTCGGCTTCCGTCGAGAACATTTCGGCTGCGGCAAATCCCGGCGTTTCGACCTATGTCTCCGACGCCCTGTCGTCCTCCGACCGTCCGGAACTCACCTCCGCCAAGATCATCGTGTCGGGCGGCCGCGCCGTCGGTTCGGCAGAGAAGTTCAAGGAAGTCATCCTGCCTGTCGCCGACAAGC
>CAMFHT010000171.1 GCA_945952245.1 uncultured Rhizobium sp.
TGGCGTGGCTCATGTAGCGCTGCTTGCGGTCGGTTTCGCCGAGGTTCCACTGGTTCTCGAGGTCATCCAGCGCCTTGTCGAGCTCTGCACCGGAAAGGGAGGCCTTCAGCTCCTGGCGGCGGGCTTCATGCGCCTTGCGGTCGAGGTCCTTGATGTCGGTGGCGTTGGCCAGCATCGACTTCGGGGTTTCGAGGCCGATCTTCGCCATGGCCTCGCGGAAGAGGGCGCGGTCCTCGGCCTTGTCGATGGCAGCGGGCTTCGCGCCGATCATCTCGACATTATATCGTTCGAGCACGCCCATGCGCTTCAGCGACAGCGCCGTGTTGAGTGCGGTCTGGCCGCCCATGGTGGGCAGCAGGGCATCCGGGCGTTCCTTGGCGATGATCTTCGCCACCACTTCCGGGGTGATCGGCTCGACATAGGTCGCATCGGCAAGACCCGGATCGGTCATGATCGTCGCCGGGTTCGAGTTGACCAGGATGACCCGGTAACCCTCTTCCTTCAGGGCCTTGCAGGCCTGGGTGCCGGAATAGTCGAACTCGCAGGCCTGGCCGATGACAATCGGCCCCGCGCCGATGATGAGGATCGATTTGATGTCTTGGCGCTTCGGCATGGGTCCAGTCCTGTCAATCTCGTGCGCGAAAAACCGGCCAGGGTGGGAGATCACCGGCCGGGGCGCAACTATCGTCTGAATAAAGGCTAGACCGGGCTTATAGGCGAAGGTTTTGCGGAACGGAACCCTTTATTTTGCCCTTTGGCGAGAAACTGTGGAAGGATATGATGGATACGTCGTTTTCATCGCCAGTCCCCTGCCGGACTGGCCTCCGGAGCCCGTGATGACACTCGAACCGCTTCTCCAGGCATCCCTTCCGATCCAGATCCATGTGCTGACCGTGATCCCCGCCGCGGTGCTCGGCGCATGGCTGCTGGCCGGGCCGAAGGGCACGCCGCGGCACAGGCTGCTCGGTCGCATCTGGATGGGATTGATGGTGGCGAGCGCCGTCTCCTCCTTCTTCATCCATACGCTGCAGTTGGTCGGTCCCTTCAGCCCGATCCACCTTCTTTCCGTTCTCGTCATCGTCGGCGCCTTCCAGGCGATCCGCGCGGCGCGGCGCGGCGACATCGCCGCCCACAGGCGCGCCGTGAAGGACATGTATCTCGGCGGCATCGTCGGGGCGGGGCTCTTTACCCTGTTGCCGGGGCGAATCATGAATGCGGTGCTCTTCAGCGGCAATTCGCTCGCAGCGCTTGCCGTGGTGCTGGTATTTGCAGCGCTGATGCTTGCCTCTCTTCGCGCTTCAACAAAATTTTCCGCCGGGCAAATGTGAGGCCGCCACGCATCTTCGCCGGATTATGTGATAAATATTCGCATTGCAAACAAAGGCTTACTGGCCGCCTCGCTTGAAGGCGGCCTTTCCATGTCGACCGGTTGCGGAACCTTATGGCTCGCTCCCGCCTTTAACGGCAGTTTACCGCGTCAAGTCCGTGCTTCTATAGCTATGAAACACAACAAGACGCTGCTCAGGGCGCTCGAGGGAGAAGACGACGATGAAATGGAGAGGTCAGCCGGAATCCGACAATGTCGAGGATCGGCGTAGCGATGGTGGCGGCGGCTTCGGTGGTGGTCCCTTTGGCGGCGGACTTGGTGGTGGCCTGGGCGGAGGTCTCGGCGGCGGCTTCGGTCGCGGCGGTGGGATAAGCCTCGGCGGCGGCAGCTGGAAGATGATGCTCTTCCTCGTCGTGATCTACTTCATTCTGAAGCTGATGGGCATCGACGCCTTGCAGCTGCTCGACGGCGGCACCACGAGCTCTCGCCCTAGCACGACGCAGAGCGAGCAGTATTCCGAAAATGGCCAGTCGGCCAATGACGAGATGCACCAGTTCGTGAGCGTGGTGCTCCGCAGCACCGAGGACGCCTGGACCGGCATCTTCAAGGCGAGCGGCGACCGCTACGAGAAGCCGAAGCTCGTCATGTTCAGCGGCCAGACCGAGAGCGCCTGCGGCTTCGCATCCGCCGCGACCGGGCCCTTCTATTGCCCCGGCGACCGCAAGGTCTTCCTCGACACCGACTTCTTCCAGGAGATGGCGAACAAGTTCGGCGCTTCCGGTGAGTTCGCCGACGCCTATGTCATCGCCCACGAGGTCGGCCATCACGTGCAGAACCTTCTCGGCATCCTCCCGAAGTTCAACCAGATGCGCAAATCCATGAGCGAGGTCGAGGCGAACCGCATGTCCGTGCGTGTCGAACTGCAGGCGGATTGCTTCGCCGGCATCTGGGCCAAGTACGCCCAGAGCCGCGGCATCGTCGAGGACGGCGACATGGAATCCGCCCTCAACGCCGCCAAGCAGATCGGCGACGACACGCTGCAGAAGCGCAGTCAGGGCTATGTCGTGCCCGAAAGCTTCAACCACGGGACATCAGAGCAGCGCATGCGCTGGCTGAAGCGCGGCTTTGAAACCGGCGACCTCAACCAGTGTGACACGTTCTCGAACCGGATCTAGGACGTAAACAACGGGGTTGTATAACCAGATTTCAGGAGTTCGTAGGTGAGTTGACTTGATTTGACACTTATCAAATTCAAGGACGACTGGAGGTACCACCAACGCAAACCGAAGATGACGGACAAGGTTGCACCCACGCCGGCATAAAATGGGTTCTCTGAGTGGAAAAATGTCACTCCGATGGACATGATAATTCCGGAGAAAAACAAGTACATGCAGAGCTCTATCGGTACCGGAGAGTTTGTCACTTCTTTTCGCTGCTTATGAAGTTGCCACAGAGCTTCGTGACTCCGCTGAACCCAAACAGGAATATCACATTGTTCAGCCATCAGAAAACTCTCTCCAATATGATGCTATAAAAACATGAGTTATTTCTAATTAAATGTAAAGCTCTTTAATTATGGGCATCTGAACTGCAAAACCGTTGTGAAGGTGAAGCGAGTGGCTTCGAAACCGGCGACCTCAACCAGTGCGACACGTTCTCGAACCGCATATGACTTCTAGCTTCCCCTCTCCCATGGAGAGGGGAATTGCCCGAATGCATCAATTTCCTTCATCTTCGCATGAATTCGGCATGTTTTAGCGGGATTTTGCTTCTCATTGCATGCCTTTTCGCCTATCTCGGCTGTCTTTTGCGAGAAATCGCGATGATTTTGCCTTTGATGGCGAGGATATTGTCATGCACGCGCCAGTGGAAACAGCCGACACGGATCTCCGGGACAACTCGTGGAGCGCGCATGTCCGCGCGACGCTTTCGCTCGGCATTCCCCTGATCGGGGCGCAGCTGGCGCAGCTCGGCATTCATACGACGGATGTCGTCATCGTCGGCCAGCTTGGCGCGGAGAAGCTTGCGGCCATGGTGCTGTCGGGCCAGTTCCTGTTCACGGTCTTCATCCTCGGCTCCGGCATCTCTATCGCCGTCATGCCCATGGTGGCGCAGGCCTTCGGGCAGGGCAATCCGGTCGCCATCCGCCGCTCGCTGCGCATGGGGCTCTGGGCAACCATCGGCTACTGGCTCCTGGTCCTGCCGCTCTATCTCAATGCGGAGCCGATCCTCGTCATGCTCCGGCAGAAGCCGGAGATCGCCGCGCTTGCCGGCGGCTATATCCGCATCGCCGCCTTCGGCATGCTGCCGGGGCTCCTGTTCCTCGTGCTGCGCAGCCTCGTCAGCGCGGTCGGCAGGGCAGGGGTGATCCTCTGGGTCACGATCGGCACGCTGCTTCTGAACGGCGTGCTCGCCTATGGTCTCGTGCTCGGTCATTTCGGCCTGCCGCGCATGGGCATGAGCGGTGCCGCCATCGTCAGCGTCATCGTTCAATATAGCGGGCTCGCGGTGCTGATCGCCTACATTCAGATGATCGAGACCCGCAAATACGAGGTCTTCGTGCGCTTCTGGCGACCGGACTGGCATGCGCTGATCGAGGTGGTGAAGCTCGGCCTGCCGATCGGCATCACGGTTCTGGCCGAAGTGAGCCTCTTCACCGCAGCCTCGCTCATGGTAGGTTCCATCGGCACGCTGGAACTCGCCGCCCATGGCATCGCGCTGCAGCTCGCGAGCATCGCCTTCATGATCCCGCTCGGCCTTTCGCAGGCGGCAACGGTCCGTGTGGGCGTTGCCCATGGCCGCCGCGATTATACCGGTCTGGTGCGGGCCTCCCTCACCGTACTGGCGATCGCATCCCTGATCGCCATCATCGGCGGCGTCATGCTGGTGATCGACCCGCAATATTTCGCAAGCTTCTACGTGAGCAGGGAGGCGCCGGAAACGCCGCAGCTTCTGGCGATCGCCGCCCCGCTCATCGTCGTTGCGGGTATCTTCCAGCTGGTGGACGGGGTGCAGGCCATCGCCAACGGCCTGCTGCGTGGCCTGAAGGATGCGAGCGTGCCCATGCTGCTTGCGCTCGTGGCCTACTGGCCGGTCGGCATGGGGCTTGCGTGGTTCTTCGCCTTTCCGCTCGGCTACCGCGAAGTCGGCGTCTGGTTCGGCTTCCTGATCGGCCTTGCCACCGCCTGCCTCTTGCTCTGCACACGGTTCTACCTCCTGGCGCGGCGGGAGCGGGCGGCGCTGGCGTGACGCCGGACGGAGAAACCTCAATGAAAAAGCCCGCTTGCGCGGGCTTTTTCATGGGCTTCAGATTTCGATTCAGCGTTCGGCCAATGCCGGCTCGCCCTTCTTTTCGCGCACCAGGTTGATGAAGCGGCGGAAGAGGTAGTGGCTGTCCTGCGGACCCGGAGAGGCTTCCGGGTGGTGCTGCACGGAGAAGACCGGCTTGCCCTTGACGCGCAGGCCGCAGTTCGTGCCGTCGAACAGCGAGACGTGAGTCTCTTCAACGCCTTCCGGCAGCGTGTTCGAGTCGACCGCGAAGCCGTGGTTCATGGAGACGATCTCCACCTTGCCGGTGGTGTGATCCTTGACCGGGTGGTTCGCGCCGTGATGGCCCTGGTGCATCTTGGAGGTCGTGGCACCGAGCGCGAGGCCGAGCATCTGGTGACCGAGGCAGATGCCGAAGAGCGGCAGTTCGCTGTCGATCAGCTTCCGGATCACCGGAACTGCATATTCGCCCGTAGCCGCCGGGTCTCCCGGACCGTTGGACAGGAACACGCCATCCGGCTTCAGCGCCAGCACGTCTTCCGCCGAAGTCGTGGCCGGCATGACGGTGACCTTGCAGCCGAGACCGGTGAAGAGGCGGAGGATATTGCGCTTCACGCCGAAATCGAGCGCCACGACGTGGTACCTGGCGTCTTCGGCGGCAAGCTCGCTCGCGCCTTCGTTCCAGACCCAGGGCGTCTCGCTCCAGACGGAGGTCTGTCCCGATGTCGCGACCTTGGCGAGGTCAAGGCCTTCGAGGCCGCTCCACGCGCGGGCTTCGGCCTTCAACGCCTCGAGGTCGAAGACGCCGTTCGGATCATGGGCGATGACTGCGTTCGGCATGCCGTTCTCGCGGATCCAGGCGGTGAGCGCGCGGGTATCGATGCCGGATAGGCCGATCACGCCGCGTGCCTTCAGCCAGGCATCGAGATGCTTGGCGGCACGGTAGTTGGAGGGGTCGGTGATGTCGGCCTTGAAGATCACGCCGACGGCGCCGTGGCGGGCGGCGGGCGTCAGGTCCTCGATGTCTTCCTCGTTCGCACCGACATTGCCGATATGCGGGAAGGTGAAGGTGACGATCTGGCCGAGATAGGAAGGGTCGGTGAGGATTTCCTCATAGCCGGTCAGCGCCGTATTGAAGCATACTTCCGCCTGCACCTTTCCTGTTGCGCCGATGCCGAAGCCTTCGATGACGGTGCCATCGGCCAGAACCAGTACGGCTGTGTGCTTGGGCGTGCTCCAGGGGGCGGTCGTGGTCATCTTCATCCCTTCCGGCTCCGGCAACCGTCCGGGAGGAGACGGCTCAGGGAGCGCTTCTTGTTCGTGGCGGCCGCGCGTTCGCGCGTGGTGAAACGCCGGGCAAAGCCCGCCGCGTTTGTGCCTGATACCGATTTTCGTGCAGGTGATGGTAGATAGTCACATCGGAACCGGGGGTCAATCACCGCCAGCTTAAAATAACGGCTCTTTCCGGCGCTTTCTTGTCAGGGTGACATCTCCGCCAATCTAGCTCTCGCTTGCGGCCATGGCCCGTCCCGCCTATGTAGGGGCATGACGGAAAACGAGGCCGCCTCCGAGGCTGGCCGGAATGGAGATCAACATGCGTGAGGAACTCACCGCCGCCCTGAAGGAAGCCATGAAGGCGAAGGATACGCTCCGCCTGTCGACGATCCGCCTCATCCAGTCGGCGATCAAGGACCAGGACATTGCCCAGCGCACCGCCGGCAAGCCGGAGCTTTCCGACGGCGAGATCCTGCAGCTGATGGCCAAGCTCGTGAAGCAGCGCGAGGAGTCGGCGAAGATCTACGACGAGAACAACCGCCCGGAGCTCGCCGAGAAGGAACGCGCCGAGATCGCCGCGATCGCGACCTTCATGCCGCGCCAGCTCTCCGAGGACGAAACCCGGGATGCGATCTCGAAGGCGATCGCCGAGACGGGTGCCGCCGGCATCAAGGACATGGGCAAGGTGATCGCCGCACTCCGCGCCGCCTATGCCGGCCAGATGGATTTCGGCAAGGCCTCCGGCATCGTGAAGGACATGCTGAAGTGATGCAAGGCGCTGCGGCCGGGCTGCGGCGCCTTACTCGGCGGCTTTCTTCATGTGGTCCACGTAATAACGCAGAGCATCGTTTATGCGGCTCTGATAGCCCGGCGTGTCCACGGCGAAGAAGTCCGCGATGTCCTTATCCGGTCGGATCGTCACGGCTTCGTTGACGCTCGGCTCGACCCAGACCGCCTGCGACCAGTCGGTATCGTCGAACCCTTCCCAATCCGGATCATCCTTGACCGCCGCCTCGATCTCTTCGTCCGTCATGGCTTTGACCCGGGCCCAGTCGGTCTTGTCTTCGCCGCGGTCGATCATCCTGTCAATCTCTTCCAAGGTATAGCGCCTGATATCTTCTCCGCTCACTTCGGTGCGCCTTTCTGGCTGAGATGATCCTGCAAGTCTGGTCACGGACAGCATAAATGATAGTCAGTATTTCGTCGTCGCCGAGGCAGTGCGCCTTGAAGCGCTTTTCATCCAATCGATCGGATGGAAACGCCACATGGCTCAGCCTCAGAAATCTAGTGACCCTTACGAAATCAACGCCGAGCTTCTGAATGTTTACCAGCCGCTTGGCTTCATCCCATTCGAAAGCAACGAATTGAGGATCACGTACAAACAATGATTGTATCCCAACAAATGTAGCGTCAACAGGCGAAATGTCAATCGACTCTAAATTAAGATAAGTCTAACACAATGCGCTGCCATGTGAATAGCGGGACGAACCTCGCTCCCTTTCTGGCGCAATCTCTCGAACCCTCCTATATGATGGGCTGAAGCCCGAGGTGTTCATGCGTTTTTCCAATGCCTTTCTCGACGAGATCCGAGACCGCGTTCCGATATCGGACGTGATCGGGAAACGCGTGACCTGGGACCGGCGCAAGACCAATGTCTCGCGTGGCGATTACTGGGCCTGCTGCCCGTTCCATGGCGAAAAATCGCCAAGCTTCCATTGCGAGGACCGCAAGGGCCGCTACCACTGCTTCGGCTGCGGTGTGACGGGCGATCATTTCCGCTTTCTCACCGACCTCGAAGGCCTGAGCTTCCCGGAAGCGGTGCAGCAGATCGCCGACATGGCAGGCGTGGCGCTGCCGCAGCCGGACCCGGTTGCCGAGAAGCGGGAGAAGGAACGCACGACGCTTCTGGACGTCATGGAGCTGGCAACCCGCTTCTTCCAGGACCAGCTGCAGACCGCATCCGGCGCCAGGGCGCGGGCCTATCTGAGGGAACGCGGTCTTTCCGGCCGCACCATCGAGACCTTCCGCCTCGGCTATGCGCCGGACAGCCGGAACGCCCTCAAGGAATTCCTCGCCGGCAAGGGCGTGCCGAAGGATCAGATCGAGGCTTGCGGCCTCGTCGTGCATGGCGAGGGCATTGCCGTGTCCTACGATCGCTTCCGCGACCGCATCATGTTCCCGATCCTCTCCGCGCGCGAGCGGGTAATAGCCTTCGGCGGCCGTGCCATGTCGCCGGATGCACCGGCCAAATACCTGAATTCCAACGAGACCGAGCTCTTCCACAAGGGAAACGTGCTCTTCAACTTCACCCGCGCCCGCAAGGCCATCCAGGGCGCGGATGGAGCCGGCACGGTCATTGCGGTGGAAGGCTACATGGACGTGATCGCGCTCCACCAGGCGGGCGTCGCCAATGCCGTGGCGCCGCTCGGCACGGCGCTCACCGAAAACCAGCTGGAGCTTCTCTGGCGCATGACGCCGCAGCCGGTCCTCTGCTTCGATGGCGATGGCGCCGGCATCCGCGCGGCGAGCCGGGCGCTGGATCTCGCACTCCCGCATCTGAAACCCGGCCGCTCCGTCCGCTTTGCGCTTCTGCCCGACGGCAAGGACCCGGACGATCTCGTGCGCCATGACGGGCGCGAACCCTTCGACCGTGTGCTGGACCAGGCAAGGCCGCTCGCGGAAATGCTCTGGACCCGCGAGACCGCGGGTGGCGGCTTCGACACGCCGGAAAAGCGCGCGGAACTCGAGGCCCGGC
>CAMFHT010000172.1 GCA_945952245.1 uncultured Rhizobium sp.
CCTTCGGCTGCCGCATGGAAAACATGGCCAATGCCATGCAGAAGATGGCGCGCGGTCTTGTGCATCCCGTGATCGATACCGAAGTCAGCTTCGACGACATCGGCAAGGCACTGGAGCGCATGGAAAGCCGCCAGATCTTCGGCAAGATCATCCTGAAGATGGACTGATCAGAGCCATGAAGATGTTCATCACCCGGATCGTGCTGGCGCTCTACCATTTTCGCCAATGGCTGATCGCCCAGATCGCGTTCGGGTTCCTGAACCTTCTGAAGCTCCTGCCTGCCGACCGCGCCATGACGCTCGCCGACCGGCTGATGCGCAAGATCGGTCCCATGACCGGCCGCCACAGGCTGGTGATGTACAATCTCGGCCGGGCCTTTCCGGAAAAGTCGGAGGCTGACATCCACGAGATCGCCATGGGCAGCTGGGGAAGCCTCGGCCGCATGGTCGCCGAATATGTCTTCCTCGACCGGCTCTTCGATTTCGATCCAGAATCGGAAAAGCCCGGACGCATCGAGGTCTCCGGCATCCCGATCTTTCTCGACCTTCGCGATAATCCGCGGCCCTTCATCGTCTTCACCGCCCATTCCGGCTGCTTCGAACTCCTGCCGGTGGCGGGCGCTGCCTTCGGTCTGTCGGTGACGGTTCTCTTCCGCCCGCCGAACAATCCCTATATTGGCGAGAAGGTCTTCCAGTTCCGCGCTGCCCGCATGGGCAAGCTGGTTCCGTCCCACGCCGGCTCCTCCTTTGCGCTCGCAAAGACACTGGAGGAAGGAGGCGGGGTCGGCGTGCTGGTGGACCAGAAGTTCACCAAGGGCGTAAAGACCGATTTCTTCGGCCTGCCGGTGCAGACGAACCCGCTGCTCGCCAAGCTCGCCCGCCAGTTCAATTGCGAAGTCTATCCGGCACGCTCGATTCGCTTGCCCGGCAACCGTTACAGGCTGGAAATAGAGCCGGCGCTGACGCTGCCGCGCCGCGCTGACGGCTCGCTCGATGTCAACGCGACGGCGCAGATGCTGAACGACAAGGTTGAAACCTGGGTTCGGGAATACCCGGAACAATGGCTTTGGTACCACGATCGGTGGAATATCAAGAAGCAGATACCCCGCACATGATTCCCCTGGGTGCAGTCAGACGTCTTATCGCGCAATCAAAAGTCATTGATTTATAAGCCCCACTCAACTGCGGGTGATTTTTTGGACTATCAAAGTTATGAAAAAGGGGCGATGATGGTTATCGAAATCTTTTTGCATAGTTGAATAAAGGCGTATGCCATGTACAATCATGCGCTACAACCAAATGGCGTTATCGCTGGTCGAGGCGGCGCCGGGGAACACATATCTGCGCAGAACGTGCGCCCGGGCCACCGGTCCCGGGCATTTGGCATGAAGGGATGCAACTGGATTCATTGATCCGGTTGAACGGGAGACTTTGCGTTGAAAGAACTGATTGATCTTTTCTGGGTCAAGTATGGCCAGCTCAAGAAGGCCGTGGGGCAGGTTGACGAGCAAGCGATCAACCTTCTCGACCGTGAAGTCGAAAGCCTGCTTGAATCGATTTTCCAGCGGCAGGCTGCCAATGCGGTGGAAATCCAGATGCAGTTTCTCGTCGCGCTCGAATTGCTGCGCCGGGAATCGCAAGATGCGAGCTGCGTGCTCAGGCATGCAGAAAACCTGCAGAAGGTGGTGGAGCGCCACATCATTCCAAACCAGGTCGGCAATCTGAGCGCCGACGAGATGGAACAGTCCGTGGCGCCCGTACTGAGCGCTGTCGATCCCGTAGCTGGCGCTGCGCTCGACGTAAGCCTGCTCGAGAAGCTTTCCGACCGCGTCTCCGTCATCGCACCTGATTATCGTTTCGTGTTCACCAACGAACAGAACGCATCGGCCTTCAACCGCAAACCGTCTGATCTGCTCGGCCGACACATCGGCGAATTTGTGGGCCTGCACCGCTTCGTACAGGGGTTCAAGGAAAAGCTCGATCGCTGCTTCGCGGGCGAAATTTCCGATTACACCTATGCCGACCAGATGGCTGGCCGAACGGTGGTGATCCGTAGCCGGATCTCGCCATACTACGGCAGCAACTCCGTCCTCATTGGCGCACTGATCGTGATGGAAGAGCTGCCGGACCGGCGTCAGTCCTCTGCGGCCTAGATCGGTAATTGCACTGGCATGCCTCGCGCAGGCGACCCGATGTTAGTGATATGGCATGGTCATTAGGATGAGTGTCCGGGCCGTGTAGGAGGTTATCGTGCTGTCGCGTATGGAAGTCTTTTCCAATATCGAGTCCGAGATCGAGCGTGCGGTGCAGCTCGGTCAGGATAGTCTCATCCAGTCGCTCGACAAGGAAATCGCGCCGATCCTGGAGGACATCCTCCGCTTCCGCGCGACGAACACGACCGAGTTGATGAAGCAGTTGAAGTTCATCACGGACCTTCTCGTCCGTCGCTCCGACGATGCCGCGACCGTGGTTCGGCTTTCTGCAAAGCTTTCCGAAATGATCACCTACTACTTCCAGGAGGAGCGGGTGCGCCTCAGGGAAGATCATGCCACAATGGCTGTCGTAACGTTTCCCGAGACCAGCCCGACCGGATCGGAGGACAGCCAGCCGACGATAGCCCGCGTTGCCGTCATCTCCACCGACTACCGCTTCCTTTACTGTAATTCGGTCATGGCGGACGATCTCTGCTCCACGCCCCGCCAGCTGGTGGGGCGGCCGGTCGGCGAATTCTGCAACGAGGCGATCTTCGAGGAGGCCTACCGCTGCCATCTCGACATGGCGCTTGCCGGCGACTTCAGGGAATTCGAGGCGCCGTGCCTGACGGGCTGCGAGAACTGTCCCACCTATCACGTCCGCCTGACGCCGCTGCGCAACATCGAGCGGCGGATAACCGGCGCGGTCATGGTCGCGCAGGTGGCGGGGCAGGGTGTTGCCGGGGCAGGCGAGGGGCCCGTCTCCATCGAGTTCGGCAGGTAAAGGCTTCCGGACTTCAGGGCCGGATGTACTTCAGCAGGTGATCGCGCTCGAAGGCGATGTGCCGGCGCCGGGCTTCGAAGAAGCCGCGCAGCATATAGCCTGTCGCTTCCATGTTCACTGCGTCGCCGCGGCCGAGCCGCATCAGCACGTCGGAAAGCTCCTCCGCATAGCATTCGTCCTCGCAGTGTTCGAACCTCAGCCGGGAGAGGATTGCCTCGAGCGAGTCGTCACCCCAGGTCTGCCGTTCGAGCCAGGGAAAGAAGACCTTCTCCTCGTAATCGTGGCTGTTCTTGACGAGAAGCGAAAGCGCCTGCGCGGCGTAGATGCATTTCTGCCGGTTCACGCTCGACGGCAGCGAGTCGGCGATGTCCTCGAGCTCCCGGCAGAGAGCCAGTTGCTCGTCGTTCGAGGCGAGCATCACCGAGAGGGACGGCTTTGCACCACCGGGCGCATCGGCGGCAGGTCGGGACTGCATGAGGTGTTCGCTCTGTCGCATGGCTCGGGTCTCTTCGGAGAGGGATTTGCGGGGACAAAATCCTCCACCCGCAATCCCTGATATGACCCGACTTTATCCTTTCAATTCCCCTCAAGTGCCTTGATTCAGATCAAGGCCCGTTTTGCTGCCAAATGCAAATTGTGCACACGACGTGAAAGAGGCTTAACGGATTCTCCTCCGCTCAAACCCTTTTGCGAGTGATCAGCAAAGACGTTGGGGGATTCCAACAATGAACTATACGATAGAAACCATACTCATAGCCGTGGGGGCATTCCTGGCTGTGCTGGCGGCGGCCTTTGCGCAGGACGCCCTTTTCCAGCAGCATATGTGGGTGCTCTTCGCCGTGCTGGCCATCGGCACCGTGCTGATGCTTCGCCGCATCTCGTTCGCGCCTGTCGGCCCGAAGCCGTCCGAATCGGAATATTTCGACGAGGTCGTCCGCTACGGCGTCATCGCGACGGTGTTCTGGGGCGTCGTCGGCTTCCTGGTCGGCGTCGTGGTTGCCCTGCAGCTCGCCTTCCCGGACCTGAACATCGAGCCGTTCTTCAAC
This sequence comes from uncultured Rhizobium sp., assembly GCA_945952245.1. Taxonomy (GTDB): domain Bacteria; phylum Pseudomonadota; class Alphaproteobacteria; order Rhizobiales; family Rhizobiaceae; genus Gellertiella. The sequence goes on from CAMFHT010000172.1 coordinate 4,022, forward strand.
TTCGGCCGCGTGCGTCCTCTCCACACCTCTGCTGTGATCTTCGCATTCGGCGGCAACGCGCTCATCGCCACGTCGTTCTACGTCGTGCAGCGCACCTGCCGTGCGCGCCTGTTCGGCGGCTCGCTCGGCTGGTTCGTGTTCTGGGGCTACCAGCTCTTCATCGTCATGGCTGCCACCGGCTACCTTCTGGGCATTACCCAGGGCCGTGAATATGCCGAGCCGGAATGGTATGTGGATCTGTGGCTGACCGTCGTCTGGGTCGCCTATCTGATCACCTTCCTCGGCACGATCCTGAAGCGCAAGGAACCCCATATCTACGTCGCCAACTGGTTCTACCTGTCGTTCATCGTGACGATCGCCATGCTGCACGTGGTCAACAACCTGGCGATCCCGGTCTCCTTCCTCGGCACCAAGAGCTACTCCGCCTTCTCGGGCGTGCAGGATGCGCTGACCCAGTGGTGGTACGGCCATAACGCGGTCGGCTTCTTCCTCACCGCCGGCTTCCTCGGCATGATGTACTACTTCGTCCCGAAGCAGGCTGGCCGTCCGGTCTATTCCTACCGCCTGTCGATCATCCACTTCTGGGCGCTGATCTTCATGTATATCTGGGCCGGTCCGCACCACCTGCATTACACCGCTCTGCCGGACTGGGCGCAGACCCTCGGCATGGTGTTCTCCGTGATGCTGTGGATGCCCTCCTGGGGCGGCATGATCAACGGTCTGATGACGCTCTCGGGCGCTTGGGACAAGATCCGCACCGATCCGGTCATCCGCATGATGATCATCGCCATCGCCTTCTACGGCATGTCGACCTTCGAAGGCCCGATGATGTCCATCAAGGCCGTCAACTCGCTCAGCCACTATACCGAATGGACCATCGGTCACGTTCACTCCGGCGCGCTCGGCTGGGTCGGCATGATCACCTTCGGCGCGGTCTACTACCTCGTTCCGAAGCTGTGGAACCGCGACGGTCTCTACAGCCTGCGCCTGGTGAACTGGCACTTCTGGCTCTCCACCCTCGGCATCGTCATCTACGCCGCCGTTCTGTGGGTTGCCGGCATCCAGCAGGGTCTGATGTGGCGCGAGTACGACAGCCAGGGCTTCCTGGTCTACTCCTTCGCCGAATCGGTCAAGGCCATGTTCCCCTACTACGTCCTGCGTGCCGTCGGCGGTGGCCTCTACCTCATTGGCGGTCTCGTCATGGCCTACAACGTCTACATGACCATCCGTGGCTACAAGCGGAACGAAGCCCCCATCGTCGGCTCCGTACCGAACCTGCAGCCCGCAGAATAAGGAGGTGGATCCATGTCCATTCTTGACAAGCATCAATATATCGAACGGAACGCGACCCTCCTCCTGGTCTGCTCGCTGCTCGTCGTCACCATCGGCGGCATCGTGGAAATCGCACCGCTGTTCTATCTCCAGAACACGATCGAGAAGGTCGACGGCATGCGGCCCTATTCGCCGCTGGAGCTTGCCGGCCGGAACATCTACATCCGCGAAGGCTGCTATGTCTGCCACAGCCAGATGATCCGTCCGTTCCGCGACGAAGTCGAACGTTACGGTCACTACTCGCTGGCAGCCGAGAGCATGTACGACCACCCGTTCCAGTGGGGCTCCAAGCGCACCGGTCCTGACCTTGCCCGCGTCGGCGACAAATACTCCAACGAGTGGCACGTCCAGCACCTGACCGAGCCGCGCGACGTGGTGCCGGAATCGATCATGCCGAGCTATTCCTTCCTGAAGGAAACGCCGCTGAAGGTTTCCAACATCAAGGCCAACCTCGTCGCCAATACGGAAGTCGGCGTTCCCTACACCAAGGAAGAAGTCGACAATGCCGAGGCAGACCTTGCGGCCCAGGCGGATCCGAATGCGGATACGACCGCGCTGCTCGCCCGCTATCCGAAGGCAAAGGTCGGCGATTTCGACGGCAACCCCGCGAAGCTGACCGAGATGGATGCGCTCGTCGCCTACCTGCAGATGCTCGGCACGCTGGTCGACTACTCCACCTACAACGACGAAACCGGTTACCGCTGAGGAGGCTGATCCATGGAAACCTATACTGCCATGCGCCAATTCGCCGATAGCTGGGGCATGATCGCGATGGGCCTCTTCTTCATCGCCGTCATCGTCTTCACGCTCCGGCCGGGGGCGAAGTTACAGGCCGACGAGGCCGCAAGCATCCCTCTCAAGGAGGACTGAGAAATGGCTGAAAAACACATCGACGAAATCAGTGGCGTCTCGACCACCGGCCATGAGTGGGATGGCATTCGTGAACTCAACAATCCCATGCCGCGCTGGTAGGTGTGGACCTTCTACGCCACCATCCTCTGGGCGATCGGCTACACGATCGTGTATCCGTCCTGGCCGGGCCTGACGACCAACTACAAGGGCACGTCGAGCTTCTCCAGCCGCAGCGAGCTTTCCGCAGAAATGGATGCCGCCAAGGCTTCGCAGAAGGTGATCGTGGACAAGATCGCGGCGACCCCGGTCGGCGACATCGCGAAGGACAAGAGCCTGCTCGAATTCGCGACCGCCGGCGGTGCCGCCGCCTTCAAGAACAACTGCGCACCCTGCCACGGCACGGGTGCCGCAGGCGGCAAGGGCTATCCGAACCTTAACGACAACGACTGGCTCTGGGGCGGCAAGGTGGAAGACATCTACACCACGCTCAACCACGGCATTCGCTATGCCCAGGATCCGGATACCCGCACCTCGGAAATGCCAGCCTTCGCCGACGTTCTCCAGCCGGAGCAGATCAAGCAGGTGGCGGCTTACGTGGTCAGCCTGACTGGCAAGCCCTCCGATCCTGCGCTCATCGAACCCGGCAAGACGGTCTTCGCCGAAAACTGCGCCGCCTGCCATGGCGAAACCGCCAAGGGCAACCGCGAAATGGGCGCACCCAACCTCTCCGACGCCATCTGGCTGAAGGTGAACGGGGAAGAGGAGATCGCAGCGCAGGTCGCCCATCCCAAGCACGGCGTCATGCCGGCCTGGGGCGCCCGCCTCGGCGATGCGACCGTCAAGCAGCTGGCCGTTTATGTCCACTCGCTGGGCGGCGGCGAGTAAGCCACCAGGACCTTGCAACGATCGGGGGCCGCATCGGGAAACCGGTGCGGCCTTCTGCTTATTTTTGGGTCTATCCCGATTTGGGACGCAAGCGCAGCGAGCCGCACTTTACAGAAGTCGTTCCTAAAATAATAAGGACCCTTGTCTTGCAAACCCGAATCCGGCCGCCGCGCGCGGGCACCGGATCTGCAACGAAGAGATAAACACGTGTTCAAATGGATTCTCGCCCTGGCGATTGCCGCATCCACTCCGGCTCTCTCGCAGGCCGCGACATTCTCGGTCGGCGAAGGCGGCAAGGTCAGCGTCGACATTCCCGACAACTGGTCGCCGCAGGAATATGACGGCGGCGTGCAGGCCGAATCCGAGGCCGGCACCTACATCACCGTCGAAGGCATGAAGGCCGCCGATATCGGCGAGGCGGTGAAAGCCTCGATCGAGGACCTCGCCAAGCAGGGTCTGGTGATCAACGAAGGTTCGCAGAAGCAGCAGGAAGGCCTGAAGATCAACGGCATGGATTGCGCCGCCTTCGCCTTCGACGGCACCTATCAGGAGAAGCAGTCCGGCGTGCTGATGTTCTTCTGCGCCTCGGATGCCGATCATGCCGCCGTGCTGACCAGCTGGTTCGACGGCGACAGCGACAAGACCGACGACAAGGCCTACCAGGCGATCCTCGACTCGTTGAAGCCGGTAAACTGACGCTTGCTGCGGATGCGGCCCGGATAAATGCGGGCCGCGTCTTCTCAATCCGATTCAAGAATTGCCTTCAGCGCTTTGAGATCGCTCAAGACATGCGCTGCGTCGCGTTCGAAAGCCGCGTCATCCATGCCCTCCATGCGGAGCAGCGTGAACATCACCTCCGCGCCCGTGCCGTTCGGCACCACGCGCAGCGCATTGTCGACGCTGACGCCGCTTTCCAGCGTCACGCGGTGGTCCACGACGCCGAAGGCGTTGTGCGGCGCGAATCGTACGCGGATCTCTCCGATCGGCCCGCCATCGGCGATGTAATCGTCGCCATCGCGGCGCATGTTCGCGGAAAGGCCGGTCGCCCAGCGCGGCATGGTCATCGGATCGGCCATGAAGTCATAGACCTCGCGCCAGTCCCTCTCGATGGTCACGTGGATCACGCGCGCCTCGAACGTCGTCATGTGAGCCTCTCCTCTGCGACATGGTGTCCGCCTCCGGCAGATTGGCTTCTGCCGATCGCGACCGTTCGCCGCTGCTTGATTTAAGTCAAGGCGGTGACGGGTCCCAGATGGGATGACACCCTGGAAGCAAATAGGGTGGCCTGCCATGAATCTCTACACCGATCCCAAGCTGAAGCCCGCCGAGGTGGAGCGGCTCGAAGCCGAGCCGGTGAATTCCGCCAAGGTCCGCAAACCGCTCTACGAAGCCCGCAAGAAGATCCATCCGAAGCGGGCATCGGGGCGGTTCCGCCAGTTCAAGTGGCTGGTCATGCTGGTGACGCTCGGGATCTACTACCTCACGCCCCTGTCTCTTATACACATCTGACGCTGCCGACGACTCCTTACG
>CAMFHT010000173.1 GCA_945952245.1 uncultured Rhizobium sp.
CGGACCGTGTCCTTCAGTTTGCCCTCCGGCATCCGCCAATGCCTGAAGTAGCCGAAATGGTCGAAGGTGACATGTCCGAGTTCCTGCGGGGGCACGTTTGCGACGAGCCAGTCGCTGAAGGCGTCCTCAAGCCGCCTTGCGTCGCCGCTCAGGGCCGCGAAGCCCTTTGCGGCGGCGTCCGGACGCGTGGACGGCTGCCTGGTCTCCGACCTTGGGCTGGATAGAAATCGTCCGACGTCGCGAACCGCCTTCATCACGCCGTCGAGCGGCTGATCTTCCAGAAGAGGACAGCCGGCGACTCCTTCCGCAGCTCCCAGCCGGTGAAGCAGGTAGCCCTCGAAGGATTCCGTTCCTTTCCGAGACAGACGGGGCGGATCTGCCAGAGGTTTCCGACATAGCCCATGAAAAGTCCATCTCATGTAGTCCGAGTTCCGCTCCTTTTGCATTCGGTCCAAAGGGAGGTCGGGCACCGGACACGTCTCGAAATCCTGCAGATCCCACCATACGCGGTGGTAGGCCGCCTCCTTGACGCACACGGGGCACATGCGGTCGAGTTGTCCGAACCGCTTGCCCGCGATCCGGTGACCGCACAGGGTCCAGGCCTGCTCCGCCTGCGAACGCATGGGCGTCCAGCGCACAAGGCCTGCCTTCTGCTCAGGCGTGATCGGCAGCCGCAGAACCTCCGACAGGATTCGTTCGCTTGGATTCGGTCCCGAAAGCAGCCCGAACCTCTGAGCATAGGAGCGCGGGGTACAGTCCTCCGTTTCCGCGACCAGACTTGCGAAGTAGGTAGTGGCGGATTCGCCGAAGCTCGGCCGTACCCGCCAATGCGAGAAGATGCGTGCCGACCGGAAGACATCATGCGACATGGTGGTCGATCCCGAAGTAGCCGAAGGTGTCGCCCGTGCTCATGCGGGTGGAGACGGCTTTGCGGAGGTGCTCGATCCGGATGTGCGAGGAGCCGTCGTTCATCGCGATGAAGGCGGCGGGGCGGACGATGTTCATGACCTGTCCGATCATGCCGCCGCTAAACCTGTAGAGATGCTCCGTGACGTACGGGTCGTCCAGATTGCTGAGGTTCGCGAAGGGAAGCCGCCGGTCGATCGAGCCGAGCAGCATTCCGAACTTCTCCATGTCCTTTTTGCCTGCCGTGAGCGGCTCGATGGTTTCCTTGTTGTAGCCCCTTCCGGCGAAGGCTTTGATGGAAAAAACGTAGTCGTCGATCTTATCCTCGCCGACCATCACGATACTGAGCGCATTGAAGTCCGCGATGGTCTTCACGAGCTTGAACATGTTCGCGGCGGTCTTGTCTGTGCGCTCGAAGAAGAGATAATGCGCGTCGTCGATGATCAGGAGCTCGGTTTTGACTTGCAGAAGCCTGAGTAGCGCGTTGCTGACGTACGCGCCCGTTCCGCCGGAGAGGCGCGCGTAGCGGGCGGCCGTAAGCCTGTTCAGTTCATGTGCGAACTCAAGAGGGGTCATCTTGAGGCTTGTCGTCAGATGGACGACGGGAAAGATCTCCCCTTCGTCGTCATAGGTTGGCGGATGCATTGCAGCGTAATAGGCGCAAACCGCGCTTTTCCCGGCACGGGACTCGCCCAGCATTGCGCCGACGGTTCCCTTCGCGTGTGTTCCGCCGACCACCGGCATGTGGTTGGCGGCGATATGCCTGTAGGCTGTATTGAACACCTTGTATTTCACGAGAAGCTTCTCGATCATCCACTGTCTCTCGCTGGGCGACAGTCGGCTCGCGGCCAGCCGGGCCTCGTCATTTGCGAAGGGTTCGGTATGAAAATGGGCGGCAGCTGCTGGTTTTTCCATGGTTTGCTCTCCAATGCTTCGTTCGGTTGTCAAAGATCCCAGTCGGCGGTGTCGTCCGGCGCGCCGTCGTCGAACTTTGCGAGGCGCGGTTCCGGACTGAAGCGGCCGGCGGCCGTACGCGCCGCTGCAACGGACTTCGGTTCGGCCTTGGCGGTATGGGGAGCTACGTCGGTCTCGATTCTGCGTGTCGGCATCACCCCGACAGCACGACGGCTGATCTTGGTCGGCGGCGAACGCTCGGGCACGCTGGCGAGGTCGAGCCTGCCCCCCGAGTATTCCACGCGACCCATGCTCACGCGGCGGCTGCGCTCGAACTTGCGGACGTTTGAGGCGTAGAACTGCGCAAGTTTCGTCGCCGTCTTCTGCTTCCTGCGACGGTCGTGGAGTTCGACGAGGCTGGCCTGAAGTTCTTCCTTCGCCTCAAGAAGCTGAAGGTCGCGGTCCGCCTCCTTGGCCTGCTCCCGCATGTATTTGACGACGGCCTTGTGCTGCCAGAGCTTCAGACCGTTGGCGTACTCCGCCTCGGCGTCGATCACCGGAACGCGGATCCAGTGCTCGCTCTTCGAGAACGGGTTCTTCACATGGATCGCGCCGAGATCGTTCGGATCGCGGCGAGCCTCGAACTGGCGCTTCGAATGGCCGGGCTGGCTGGCAAGGACGACGAATTCGGGGCAGTCGTAGTGGAGGTAGTCCCAGCGAAAGCCCTTTGGCGAGATCACGCCCGTCGTATGCTCGCCCGCGAGGCGGATGAAGATGTCGGGGTCGATCAGCGGCGGCTCGGGCGCATCCTTGATGCCTTCGGCCCAGATCTCGGCCGGAACGCCCTTCATGGTCGCCAGCTCGTTCAGCCCCTCGGTCGGCTTGTAGTTGTGGACGTAGGCGAAGTAGTAGTCGAGGAAGCCCTTGAGTTCCGCAAGCGTCAGGACAGGCATCGCCTTCTCCCGTTCCTCGTCGTGCTTCTTCCTCTCGTCCGGCCCCATTTCGGTCGAGCCGGGAAGGCGATGGAACAGTTTCATGCCGAGGATGCCGTAGAGATGCTCGAGTGCGCCCTTCTCCCATCCGCGCGCGGGACGGTAGGCGACAGTCGCGAAACCGAGTTCGCTCGCGGCGGCCTGGATGTTCATGCCCACGAGATGCTTGGCGTTGTCGGTTCCGAGGGCGAGCGGACGCCCGAACCAGGGATAGACGACCCCGTTCATCAGGTCGGGATCCTTCTCGAAAATCGCATGCTTGAGGCCGTCGAGGAAGGTGGCGAAGGACGGCGCGTTGAAGGACACCGACCATCCGAGGGGGATCCCGCTTCTCCGGTCGCGGAAGACGAGAAGGTCCGGACGTCCGTAGGCGATCGGATGCTCGTCGTCGAAGACGGTCACGTCCAGCACCGTATGGTCGACGTCGACGATCTCGAGGATCGATTTGGGCCTGATCTGTCGAAGCGCCCGCATGTGCCGCCGCTCTGCATAGTCCGGCCCGTACTGGAGGAAGTCCCGCACGTAGGCGTTCATGCGGCCGAGCACGCGCTGGATCTGGCGGTCGGAGATCCGGCAGATCCCGTCCTTGTCCACGACCAGGTCGCGCAGATGATGAAATTCGCCGCCCGGCTTCACCAGCCTCGTCAGAATGCTTCTGGCGCTTTCCCAGTCGCCGGCCATGGAGACGGCGGTCTGCGCGGCCTCCTCGACGAGTCTCGTCACCTCCGAGCCGTAGCGGGCCTTCCGGTTGCCCTTGGCGGCGTCGTTGTCGACGAACGATGCAAGACGGTCGAACTGGTTGCCGCTCCTGCTGATTTTCATCAGCTTGTACCACACCGACCTCCTGGGCGGATCAGGATCTCCGATCGCCGCCGCGGTCTCGCTGACGACCGAAGCCTTCTGCTCGTCGGTCAGCGACCTGACCCCCAGTTCGTCGGCCCTTCGCTCGAAGGCGTCGGCGTAGGCCAGCATCCGTTCGGCCTTGGCCCGCTTGGGGCCCGTGGCAAGGAAGCTCGAACCTGGCATCCTCATGGACCGCTCGCTCGGTCCCAGGGGGCGGATGCGCCCCGTCTTCTGCAGGCGGTTGATCTGCCAGACGGAGAGCAGGACGAGGTCGTTGGTGTCGGTGTGGACGAACTGGAACTTCCGTGGCGTGTCCGCAGTCGGCTGGAAAACGCCCGTGAAGAGGAAGACGCCGTATTTCGTGCGTGGCGGATTGAGAAGGATCCAGTGCGAGCGGTCCGCGAAGTAGGGATTCTGCGCGGGATGATCCTCTCCCGGATCCTCGGGAAGCTGGAGCTCGTGAAACTTCTTGATCTTCTGCCAGATGATGTCAGAGCCGGACATGGGAGCGTTCCTTTCTTGTGACGGCGGTGGCGGGGGAGAAGGGGCGGTCGAGGTCGACGTCGACCAGCCCCGCGATGGCGAGCTGCATCACGGCCGTGAAGACCGGATTGTTTTCGGTGACGTGGCGGGCGGCCCCGTCGGCTTCGTCGCTCCAGCGGGCGAAGACGGCGTTCAGCGGCGCATTGCGCATCAGGCTGTCGATGGTGGCTGGAAGATGCGCATCGAGGATCCACTGTCGCAGCGGGGCCATCCCTGCGAGTTCATGGCCCGTCTGCTTGTGCTTCCACATCGTCTTCAGGTTGGAGAGTAGCGGCTCCAGTTGCAGCGAGGTCTCGTCCAGACATCGATAGGTCGCGCCCAGGTCGAGGTAGGCCTCCCTAAGGTCGGTTGTCCGCTGTCGGATGCCGGGCTTTGTGAGCTGGACGTGCAGCGGCATCGCGTCGAGGACAAGGACTGAGCCGTCACGCCTGAGCGCTGCGATCTCAGGCACGTGCACCTCCACCCTGAAGCCCGACGTAGTCCTCGAGCGAAAGGAAGTCTCGACCGGAAAGTCCGCCACCGCTACGACGTGAGGATCGGTTTCGAGGTGGATCATCAGGTCGCGGGCCAGCGGTGATCTCGTTCTGACGCGGCTGCGGGCGTTCTTGCGGGTTGGGAACCAGCCGGGCAGCGACACGTAATGGCTTCCCGGCTTGATCTCGATCCTGGGCTCCGAATTCCTGAAGACGTCCTGCCAGTACGCCTCGTTGGCGAGCCTGCTTGCGAGGTCGCCCGGCTGCAGAGGGAGCGGCCGCGGTGTCGATGCGCAACGCGAGGTCATGGAAAGTCCTCCGCCTTGATCGTGGTGACACGCATCGCGCTGTCCAGATAGACGTAGTGTGGAACGCCCCGTTCCATGACTAACAGGTCCAGCCGATAGCGGACGTCGTCGGAGGGCAGGTGAGGAGCGCGACGCGAGGTCCGGCGGGCTTCCGGCATGCGGACACTCGCCCTCCACTTAGCGCGGCGGCGCTTCTTCGGCTTGTCGTCGTGTTGTTTCATGGTCATGGACATGGTTCTCCCGTTCGCGCTTCCGCATTTTTCGGAAGCTCGTTGGATCTGTTGTAGGTTGTAATGCTTCCCCGGCACGTCGCTCGGGATGGACGAGAGCCCACCACACAATTGCGGGGTTGCCAAGAGAGGCGTCCGGAGCGACCGGCACGACGAATCCTTTGAGGGCACGTCGTTTTCAGACAATCCGCCCTACGCGCTGACGCGAGGATACGCAGGCCGCGGCCGTGGGGGACGCGGCTGCGGGAAGCATCGTGAAGATTTTTCTGGGAGGTCGAATCCTGCTGGCAAGTAGAGCCGTCGTGACGCTAGCTGCGTCCTAGACGCGACGTCAGGCGCAGGTTGTGCCCTCCGCCTTGCACCGCCAACGTGCTTAGTAAGGATTCGTGACGGATCTCGCACTCCGCTGCCTTCAGGCAGGGTCCGTCAGCGCCGGCGTATTCGCCTTGTCATGGTCATGTGCTTCTCCATCATGGAGGACCGTTGCTTCGCGCATATGTTCCTGGTTTGTTCGTGGTGTCAAGAGCCAGGCGACACTTTTTCAGTTTGCCCCGTGTGTGATCATCAATGGACGTGTATACGCGGGTTCATTCAGAGACATAGCTGAAGCCCGTCGGCATTTCACGACCCTGTATCCAAGGCGTCTCGAAGGCGAAACCTTGCCCGACAGCGTACATGACACGCGACCGGAAATCGTGTTGGGCAACGAAGGCAAACACATCGTCTTTTCCGTTTTGAATCATATGTGCGAGCCGATATTCTACGTCATCCGTGGACCAGGGAGCTTCATGTGGGACAGGACCTTCGAAACCCTTCCGCATGCCATCGCGTTCGCTACTCTTGAGGCGGAAGAGTACGATCAGAGCTAGAGAGGATGAGCGGGATCCATCTTCCCTGCGACCAGGCAACGTGGTCAGGGTGGTCTTGCTTCAGCAGTGAACCTGCGCCCTCGCGATTTTCCAGGTCTAAAGCGGATGCGACCCGGACCAATAGAGCCGACAGGTCTCTCAATGTCTGAATGTCGCCGTGCTCGATGATGTCCTTGGCATGCCACTTTATATGGGCTCGCATCGAGCGGTAGTCGCCGCGCTCCTCGCAGTTCAGCATAGCGTCAATTACAGCTTTAACAACTTCCGCTCTCATCGGCGCCCTCTTCATCTATTCATTCTAGGGTGAACCTGTCAGGTGCCGGCGCAAGTCTTATGATGTTTTCCGAAGCAAAGGTGGTGGCCACATGGAAACCGTCACCTTTTCCTCGCACTGGAGCCGGCTTGACGCCCATTCCAGGACGCCTGAAGGTCGCGGCAGGTGGATTCGCGGCCGGTCGGGCGGGGGCAGGAGGGGACATGGAGACTTCGGACAAGGGCTACGAGATGGACGGGGTAAGCATCTGGTACCACCCGTTCCGGATTGACAGGCTTCCGGCCATCGAGAAGGTGCAGTCGGCGAAGCTTCGGGCGAGGGTGACGTCGGCATACGCGGGCGACGGCGACGTGGAGGAGGCCGTGCAGGCCGCCTTTCGGGCGGACCGGGCGAAGGCAGGCAAGTACGATCCCCTCGGCATCAGCCACGTGAAGCTGATACGCGGCCATCACATGAGGAACGACGGCATAATCTTCGACATGTCGGCTCTGGCGCCCTATCTGGAGGCCACCTGGGCGGACGGCATCGTTCTTGACAACGTGGAGATGAACACGGGCTTCTACGTCCATTTGGGAGACACGCTCGAGTACGACAAGGACAACCCGGCTTCGCTGATCGAAGGCTTCTATGTTTCCCGAGTGGAGGGCGCGGGGAAGGGATGGCTCCTGACCTTCGTCACCAACTATCCCGACTGGGCGGACGTCGAGGAGCACGAGAACCATTACACCCGCGCACGGTTCTCAAGCGCCTTCTCGATGGAGCTGCCTCCCGGCTTCGACGTCGCCTCCGGGGACTATTCGAAGCTTGAGATATCGGGCGACCGTGAGCTCGCCGCCGCTTCGAGCCTCTGGCACCTCGGGCGTCTCGCCACGAATGCGATACTCTACCTGAACCGGGCGCGTCCCGACCTTTCGGGGAGCATCAGCATGTTCAGCAGTGCGCTCGTCGATCAGAACGTGACCGCGATCTACAACTGCGCGCTGGACGAAGTGTACATGGACGTGGACTGGAACGACGTCACGCTGCGGCCCGGAAGATGGAAGGTGACCGAAGCGGGCGGAAACGGAAAAAAGCTGATGGTCGACTGGATCCAGCCGACGATGGTCTGGGAGCCATACAGGCATCCGGCGCCGGGAGAGCGCCCGAACGTCCTGCAATTCAGGAACAGGCAGCGCGTGCGTGAAGAGGACGAGCGGGAGGCGTGATTGCAGGTTCGGTCGCCCTAGCGGTCGACAGCGCCTTGCATTGAAGTGGCGGACGTCGCCAAATCATCCTTTCCATTTCAGCCGGCGACACCTTCTTCCAGAATGCGCTGATGGAGGAGCATATGTCTCACATATCAGTAGAAACGAATTCGAGCGCCGATCCTAGAGGTCGTTGCTTGGATCACCGCCCGTTCGTGGCAGAAATCCGGCTACTTGATGCTGATTTGTCCCGGCGAGTTTCGCGAACCGCAGCCTCCAAGCTGGTTGCGATTTATCGGCTGTTCATCCAGAACGGCTTCGCCTGGTCGGGGCTTCTACCCCTTATGGACTGTGACACGAAGCACAGGCAGGAACTCATGTTGGGGAGCGTGATGGCCGCCCTGTTTTATACGGAACGACAGATCACAATGGCGACTGACCAAATGATGGGGAGGTGCGTCGGTCCAGATACGATATCCATGGAACAATGCGAAAAGCTCTTTAACTTCGCGAAGGACTTGGCGTTTGATTTCAAGACGCAAATTCTGTGGACGAAGCGAGATGATCAAGTTCCCGGATCCCCGCTAGACGTCCATTAAGATGCCAAACATGACCGCGGATTTCGCCGTACCCTTTGCACGCAACGACGGTCCGGCGGGAAGACGACGCGAGATTGTCCCTACATCCGTGGCCATGTTTCTTGACAAACGTGGCTACGGGCCGAACATGCTCTGGCTCTCCGATTTCACCTATGTCGCGACCTGGCAGGGCTTTGTTTATGTGGCCTTCGTCATCGATGCCTTCGCCCGCCGTATCGTTGGCTGGCGGGCCAGTCGAACGGCGCATGCGGGATTCGTCCTCGATGCTCTCGATCTGGCGCTTCATGATCGGCGACCCGTGCACCGTGGTGAACTGGTTCACCATTCCGATCGCGGATCGCAATATGTGTCCATTCGCTATTCCGAACGACTGGCGGAGGCGGGCATCGAGCCGTCTGCCGGAAGCGTTGGCGATAGTTACGACAATGCTCTCGCCGAAACGATCAACGGTCTTTACAAGGCCGAGG
>CAMFHT010000174.1 GCA_945952245.1 uncultured Rhizobium sp.
ATAGAGCAGCGGCAGCGCCCGGCTCGTCGTCTGTTCGGCGCAGCCATAGGGGTAGCGGTCGAGCATGGCGAGCAGTGCGGGAATGTCGAAGGCCGGCGCGCGGCTGACATGGATGCTGACGGAAGAGCCCGGCAGCACGCTGTCCGCGAGCAGATTGGCATCGACGGTCAGGCTGCCGCCTGCAGCGATCTCGATCGGACGGCGCACCGTCATCGGCAGCGCGCCGGGGCGCACATTAACTGCGAGCTGCTGCTCGACATCCACGTCGCCGCCATTGGAAAGTGCGAGCTTGATCGCCCCTGCCCCCGGCTGCACCGCCTCGACCGGAACGATGAGGCTCGTCTTCGCGCCGGTCTCGAGACGCACCGTGCGGCTTTCCTGTCCGGCAAGCGCCAGCGCCGCATCGGGGGTCACCGTCAGCGTATAGTCACCGGCGGGGCCATCGGTATTGGCGATGTCGAGCCGCAGCTGGCTCTTGTCGCCGGGCGCGAGGAACTGCGGAAGGCTGGCGGTGACGACGACCGGATCACGGATCACCACGTCCTGTTCCGCATGACCGACGCCGGACTTCGTCCAGGCGACCGCCATGACGCGGGCCGTGCCGTTGAACTGCGGAACATCGAAGCTCACCAGGGCCTTGCCGCCGGCATCGAGCTTTACGGGCCCGGAGAAGAAGGCAACCAGCTTTTCCGTCGGAGGCGAGCCGTTCAGCGCCGAGGGTCCGCCGTCGCCGCCGGTGCGCAGCTTGCCGGTGAGGCCGAGCGACCCGTCGATCAGGCGGCCGTAGAGGTCGCGGATCTCGAGACCGAGCATGCGCTGGCCGAAGTACCATCCGTTCGGATCCGGCGCTTCATAGGCAGTGAGGTTGAGAATGCCGACATCGACGGCCGCGACCGTGACATAGGCTTCCTCGTTCGCGCCGGCACCCGCGACTTCGACAGGGATCGCCAGCGTCTGGCGCGGCAGCATCTTGTCCGGTGCGCCGAGCTTGACGGTCAGGCCGCGGTCGCCGGGGTCTATGCCCATCCATTTCACGCCGATGGCGCGCATGGGCATGCGGCTTTCCTGGGCATCGCCGGGCCGGAAGAGCGTCGCCGTCACATAGGCGCCCGCTCCCCAGTCGGCGGTAACAGGGATATCCACCACGCCGCCCTCGGCGCCGATGGTCTGGCTCTTCGAGAAGAGCAGGCTTTCGGTGCCGGCATTGACGAGGACTTCGCCCGCAAAGCGCGGCGAGATCTTGAGATGCGCGGTCTCGCCCGGCTTGTAGTTCGCCTTGTCGAGCGCGACTTCCAGGCCGTCGGGCGTTTCCGTGGACGTCGCGGCCACGTACCATCCGGCATCGAATTCGACGCTGGAGGAGGCCGTGCCGTCTGCCGCTTCGACTTCGAGACGGTAGCGGCCCCAGCCGACCGGCACGGCGATCTTCGCGCCATCCGCCGAGGTGTCGATCTCGCCGTCCTTCACCATCTTGGTGGAGAGGACGGGCTCGTATTTCCAGCTATTGCCGTCGCGGTACCATTGATAGTCGCGGTTGACCGAAAGCAGCTTCCAGTGAAGACCCTGCGCCGCCTTGCGGTCGCCTTCGGGAGAAACCGTGATCACGTTGAAATTGGCGATCGTGTCCTGCGCCAATTCTGCGCCGAATTCGGGCTTGATGCCGATCATGTCGTTCTCGGCGCGCACCGGCAGCGTCAGCGAACGCTCGACGGCGCGGCCCGAGCCTTCCCGCATGCGCAGGCTGATCACGGCCTCGATCATGCGCGTGGTGGAGGGCAGCTGCGGCGCGGCGACCTCTATGACGGCATGGCCCTGCTCGTCCAGCACCGGCAGGTCTTCGAGCGTGGTGCGGTTGTCGCTGTCGTCGCTTTCCTCGTCGGCAAGGCCGAACTGGTAGCCCGGGAAGGCCTTCGCCTCGCGGGTGGGCTTCAGCGTCACCTCGCCTTCGAGCGTCAGCCCGGCCGCGGGTGCACCATAGAGATAGCGTCCATCGACGGTCACGGCAGCGGGTGCCGCGGGATCGATTGCGGCCGCCTCGCTCTTCAGGTCGAACTCGATCCGGTCAGGCACGAAGTCGTCGACCAGGAAGGTCTTCTCGGCGAGAGCCGGCTGCTTGGGATCGGTGAAGACCTGCATGGTCCAGGTACCGCGCATGGCATTGTCGAGCACGGGGAAATCGAGCGTATAGCCGCCGAGCTTGCTGCTCACGCCGGCAAAGCTCTGCATCTCCACGCCGTCGGGGCGGTTGAACTTGAAGGTGAGCGGCAGGTTCTCCACGGCCTTCGCGCCGATGTCGCGGGCAAGAACGCTCGCATGCACCGTCTCGCCGGGGCGGTAGATGCCGCGCTCCGTCCAGGCCATGACGTCGACCGCACCGGGCGCAGCGCGGCCCGTCACGCCGCGATCGGAGAGATCGAAGCCGGCGCGGGTCATGTCGAGGAAGACGAAATCGTCGGCACCGAGCTTTGCCGTCATCATCGCGGGCGTGCCGCCTGCCGTGCCGCGGGCAAGACCGGGGTCGAACCTGGCGCGGCCCTCGGCATCAGTCGTCGCGGTGCCCAGCACCTCGTTGTTCTTGGCGAGCAGCTGCAGCTCGACGCCGGCCAGCGGCTTTGCCGTCGCGAGCGAGCGGGCGAAGACGCTCAGGCCATCCGTGCCGGTATAGGTGGAAAGGCCGATATCGGAGACCACGAACCACTGCGTCGCGCGCGCGTCCCAGTCCTCGATCTTGGAGCCCACGGCCTTGGCGGTCAGGGCGTAGACACCCGGTTTGCGCTTCGGCAGCGCCTCGTCGACCGGGAAGCTGGTGACCACTTCCTTGTTCAGGTCGTTCCTGATCTCGATCGAGCCCTGCCAGACGAGTTCGCCCACCTCGTTCTGCAGCCGATCGGCATTATAGCCGTCGATCTGGGTCAGGAACTGCGAATTGGCGAGAAGCTGCGTCAGATTGCGGTCACCGACCCGGTAGAGCTTGAGTTCCGCCTTTTCCGTATTGATCGAAACCATGGGAATGCCGCGGCGTGCCGTGCCCGGCAGCACGAAGTTGTCGCCGGTGAAGCGGACGCTGGCACTGCGGTCCTGCACGTAGACATCGAGATCGACGGGCGCGTCGATCTTCTCCGCATAGATGGAAGGCAGGCCGGCGCGCAGCGACAGCTTGTAGCGCTTGCCGTGTTCGAGGCCTTCCACGCAGATCTGATTGTCCTTGGCCTCGAGCGCCTGCGGCGACTTTCCGTCGAGGGTCACGAAGGAGGTATAGTCGACGCCCGTCTTCACGAGCGGATCGGAGAACTGCACGCAGGCGCGCGGCGTCGCACTGTCATTGTCGACGGTATTGCCGGAGACACGGAAACCCTGGCGGCTCGTGAGATCGGCGAAGGCTGCACGCACGGTCTTCGCTTCCAGGATCTTGAGACTCGCCTTGTAGGCTTCGAGCGCGGGCCGGTAGTTTTCCGCGAGGTCGAGCGCCTTCGCGAGGACAGCCAGCGAATCGGCACGCTCAGACGCTCTCCGGGTCAGGAGGTAGCCCTTGTAAGCTGCATAGCTCGCCTGAAGGGCGATTTCGGTGTTACCCGTGATGCGGCTACCGACGCGCGCCATTTCCAGCCAGAGCTGCGAATCGTCCGATCCAAAAGAAAGCGCGTTCTTGTACAGAGGGAAGGCTGCATCGGCATTGTTGGCGTTCGCCGCCTCGCGGGCTTGTTGCAACAATTGCTCCTGGCTCAGCTCTTCCTGGCCCGCATCGAGGGAAAGCGTGTCGCCAAAGTTGCGTGCATCCGCCTGATACTGCCGGCTCAGGAAGGCGGGCTTGGGAGCCGCGCCAAGGTCGGGTTCAACCTTTGCTGAGCTTTTGTCCTGCTCGATGACGATTCGCCCAGCCACAGCTCCCGGGAAGGCATTGAGCTTCTTGAAGTCGGACTTGAGGAAGCACCATTGCGCCTTGGGATTATAGGTGAAGGCCTTGCAAGCCTTGTCGTCAATGCAGGTCTGCTGGCACTGGTCAAGGGTGACGTTCTGCACGCTCCTCAGGTCGAAACCGTAATAATCTCCGTTGGTTACGGTGACAATCGTACGCTTGCCCTCCGCGGCGTGAGCCAGCGGGCTCACCGTAAGGGATGCAAGGACGAGTGCAGTGATACGGGCCAGTGCGCGCATGAAAATCTTCCCCTCTCGGAATCCTGATGGAACCAAGTTCGTGTCTGCAGTGTTCTGGGTGCCGTGTAACTTGTCAATGCACGCCCCTGACCATATCCGGGCGCGTTTCTGCGACCGAAATCGCATCCTCTGATAGGAATGAATTTCTACAACCCCTAGATTAGTAAGTCAGCGTTGCAGAACTGTACGGCAGGTTACAAAAAAATGCGATATGTTGTCATGTGCCAATACTGTCATACGCGATTGACTCAACTTTAAACCACTGAAGCCAATGCGTTTTGCGACAACCTCGGATTAACAATTGGTATCATGGCACACTCTGCGGAGCCGTTCGCAAGGCCGGAAAAAGTGTGACACCCATGATTGCAATTACCCCTAAAATAAGACAAGTATGCCGCGGGGTGCTAAGAAGCAGGAGAATGCAGTGAGTTTGAAGCGATCGCCGGGCACGGTTGACCACTATGTCGGAGCCCGCGTGAAGATGCGCCGTCGCCTGATCGGCATGAGCCAGGAGAAGCTGGCGGAGCAGATCGGCGTGGCTTTCCAGCAGGTCCAGAAGTATGAAAAGGGCACGAACCGGATCGGCGCGAGCCGGCTGATGAAGATTGCCGAAGTGCTGGGCGTTTCGCCGGCCTATTTCTTCCAGCAGGAAGATGCGGGCGAAGGTGGCGAGGGCGAAGGACAGGAAACCTATGCCGCCTCCAAGGCGCTGTCGGAGTTTCTGTCCACCAAGGAAGGCCTCGCGCTCAACCGAGCCTTTTCCAAGATCACCGACATGGATGTGCGCCTGCGCTTCGTGCAGTTGGTGAAGAGCATCGCCGAGGGCGACCAGCCTTCCGCCTCGACGGGCACCACGCCCGACGACATGACGCCTGCCTAACCAGGCCAAAGCGCCCGAATGGCGCAAGATTGAAGCTCTCTCAGACATGGTATAAGTACGGAACGCCTGAAGCGTGGCCCGTCGGCATGGATCGCCTTCCGGCTTCCGCGTCGGTTGCCGCAGATAGGCAGGCAGCCGCTGGGCATGGTCATGCGTGACGGTGCAGGTGGACGTCTGTCTGCGGCGCTGAAGGAATGAGAAGCCATTGGAGCAGACAGACCCCGGCCCGATTGCGAAGACACCGCCTCCGCGCCGGCGACGACCGCTGTTCTTCTATTCCATGGTGTTCGTCTCGATTTCCATAGTCCTTGGCACAGCCTTCCTCTCCAACGACATGCGCAATCTCCGCATCGTGCTGAAGCGCGCAGGCCTGGACTGGCTGGAAGAGAAGCCGGTCGTGAAAGTCGAGGCAAAGCCAGCCGCGCCGCCGCCTGCGCCTCCTGCAAAAACGATCGCGCTCAATCCGCGTCTCTGGCAGGAGCCGGAACCGAACGTGGCGACGGCGTTGCGCCGCATATGGCAGATGACCGGTCCCGACATGTGCAGAGCTCTGCGCAAGGCCGGCATCGAGGTGAGCGAGTGGAAGCCGGCAGCCATCGGCGCCGAGCTCAACGAATGCTCATACGAGAAGATCTACCGTAAGGAAGGCGAGCGGACCACGAGTTCGCTCTTCGTCATGGTTCGGGGCGACAAGGCCGGACGCATCACCAGCATGCGCGCCAAGCTGGTCGATCCGCCGCGCAAGAATGGTGGCGAACTCGACCCCGCCCTCGTCTCCCTGTTCGAGACCATGCTGTCACAATCGCGTTGGGGCGACTTCGAGGAACAGTTGAAGGCGATCCGCGGTCTCCGCGACGTCCGCAAGGAAGGGTTCGGCGCGGCCATGAGCTTCACCCGCGAATTCGACAACGACAGGAACTTCAACTTCCTGCTGACGCTGAAGGCGGTGACGCCGGACCAGAAACGCACGAACGACCTGCTGCGTGCGGAAAACGGCTTCGGGCTGGCACAGCCTGAGGACATGGAGTTCCACGGCCTACCCGGCTCGCCGGGCATGATCGGTGGCCCGCCGGCCTTTCCGCCACCTCCGCCCGCCCCCCTGCCCCGGGCGCTGCCTCAAGCCGACATGCCCGATGTGCCGCCCGAGGCCGTGCCAACGGCTGAAGCCTCTCCGCGCGAACCGAACCTCATTCGCACCCCGAAGGAGACGGAGCAGGAGCGCCGCGACCGGCAGCGCATACCGCTTGGGGCGAGCCAGCGCTGAGCTGCGTCCGCTCAGCCGCCAAACATTGGCTTGACTGAATCGGCCAAGTACCCGAAACAGGCGTTCAGCTTCAGACTGAGCATGCCGTGCCCGCTAATCCGCGATGTCCACGGCGCGGCGTGCATCCTGCGGACGTGGCGAAACTGGTAGACGCAAGGGACTTAAAATCCCTCGGCCTATGGCTATACGGGTTCGATCCCCGTCGTCCGCACCAGCATTACCCTCTAATTTACTGTAACTCTTCATGGCCCGTTCAGCCTGTACGTGGTTTTCTCGCGGAAAGACCTCATTTTGGGACACCGGAGGCTGCTTTCTTCAGCTTCCAGTCATGTTTCACCTGAGATAGCGTAACGGACAATTCGGCATGGGGATGAAGCCGGATGGAGCTGGGGGGACTTTGACCATGGCGAAAGGCCTGGGGCTTCTCTTCGGCCCATCCGCCCGCCTCTCTTCCTGCCGGCTGCGATCGAAGCCCCGAAAGGAAGAGCACCCTTGTTTGCGAAGAAGAATTTCCTGAAACTCCTGTCCTCCGTCGCTCTCAGCACGTCGCTTGCGCTGTCGCCGGTCGCATTCCGCCCGCATTTCGATGGCGTCTACCTTCCGGCAGCAGAAGCGTCGCAACCCAAGAAGGTGCCGAAGCTGACGGCCAACCAGCTGATGGCGAAGATGGAACAGGCGCTCGTCCTCACCTCGCAGCGCCTGAAGGCCCTGCCGCCCAAGGACCGGGCGCGCTCGGCCCCGCTGGTCAAGGCGCTGGTCGACAGCTCGCGCGCGCTGAAAGCCGTCAAGAAGGCCGCCGCCGCCAAGAACAACAAGCAGCTCGCCCAGGCCCTGCCCAAGGCCTCTGCCGCCCTCGCCCGCCTCGACAATGCCTACCGCCTCTCCGGCATCCGCGCCAAGAACGTGGCCGTTGCCGTCAATTCGCTGCAGAAGCTCTGGAAGGACTACCTGAAGCGCTCGCCGGGCAGCAAGGCCGGCGCCAGCAAGGAAAAGGCAATCGCCAATGCCCGCCGCCTCGCCGCGCTGAAGCGTCAGCTTGCGGCCCTCGAACGCCAGCGCCGCAGCGATGCCCGTGCCGACTGGGAGTTCCGCGAAATGCAGCGCCGCCTGGCGCTCGCGGAGGAGGCCAACCGCTCGCTCGCAAACCAGTGGCTTGCCACCATCATCCTCGCCGAAGTCTTCGGCATCTACAGCGGCTATTACGATTACGTCGTCATCTACCATCCTGACAATGAGAGCTCTTACCCCGAGTCCTACACCTATTTCTCCGCCGAGGTGAGCTACAGCTACACGGAATATACCTCCTATTACGAGAGCTATTCCTGGTCGAGCTATGACCGCGCCTATGATGTCTCCGACGACTACACATTCGACATGAACCAGCGCGAATACCGCCGCTTCCAGAACACCTATGTCAGCACGTACGAACGCTACGAGACGGTGACCGAGACGACCATCGTAAACCGCCAGGAAATTACCCGCATCGATCAGGAGACGCAGCAGGTCGAGACCCGCGCCGCCGCCGTCCCGACTGCCGCCGTGGTGCCCGATCCGGTCGCCGACAAGGTCGAGGTGGTGGAAAACGATGCCACGCCGCCGGAGGCCATGCTGCAGCGCATGGCCGCGCCGGTAGAGGTGGCGGAACCGCCGGCAGATCCGACCGCCGTGGAGCCGACGGCTCCGGAACCGGTTGCCGACCAGGCCACGCCGAACGCACCAGCTGAAACGGATCAGAATGCGGCGCAACCCGCGGAGGAGACGCAGCAGCCTGCAGCCCAGCCGGACGGTGCAACGCCGCCCGCAGAGCAGACGCAGCAGCCCGCGGCTCAACCCGACGGGGCAGCGCCAGCTGCTCAGCCCGAGAATCAGCAGCAGACCGAGCCCTCCACTGAAGGCCAGAACGACCCGACCGGCGCCGGCGGTAACGCAACCCAGCCGGAAACGCAGTCTCAGCCCGAACAGCCCGCCGAACCTCAGGCCACGGAGCCGCAGGCGACGGAGCCGCAGGCCACAGAACCGCAAGCCGAGGAGCCGCAGGCCACAGAACCTCAGGCCGAGGAGCCGCAGGCAGCCGAGCCGCAGGCCGAGGAGCCTCAAGCGACAGAACCTCAAGCCGAAGAGCCCCAGGCGACGGAGCCGCAAGCCGAGGAGCCGCAGGCCGAGGAGCCGCAGGCCGAGGAGCCGCAGGCCGAGGAGCCGCAGGCCGAGGAGC
>CAMFHT010000175.1 GCA_945952245.1 uncultured Rhizobium sp.
GGCGCCTGTCGCCGCGTCCGTGATCAGCACGTTTGCATAGCCGCCCCTGAGCGCTGCGAGGAGGGCAGGGACCTTGTCGAAGCCGCCGGCGACGGCGACGCGCGTTCCGATGCCGCGTAAAGTGTCGAGTGAAATGCCGATGGTGCGGTCGTCGAGCGGGCCCGCGACCGGGCGGCCGCGCTCGTCCACGAAGCGGCCCGCGATCACGCCCGCCGCCCCCTTGGCGAGGTAATGTTGCAGCGGCACGGATTCGAAGAAGCCGCTGGTATGGATGGTCGATGCCGGGCGAAGCGAGGAAATGCCGAAGACGATGCGGTTCGCGCGGGAAAGCGTGTCGAACTGTTCACGGATCAGCGGCTCGGCCAGCAGCATGGTCCGCATCTCCGGCGAGGAGACGATGGCCGGCGCCGTGATGTTGACGCAGCGTGCCGATATGGCTCGGGCAAGGGCCGCGGCGGTGAGCTCGGGCGTATAGGCGAAGCTCGCCGTCGTTCCGCCGGTCGCCTGCACCACGGTCACGTCCTGCAGCGGCCCCATGTCGAGGTGTTCGCCAACGGAAAGTATGGTGCGGCCCCAGGCGACGGCGATCGTGTCGCCCGACTTGACGATCTTCGAAAGGGCCTGCGCGCCCGCAGACCCCAACCTGCCGATCAGCGGACGCGTATCGTCGTCGTTCGGGACGACGAGGCAGTCGGCAAGGCCGAAATGCCGTTTCAGCTCTTGCGCAATGGTCAGCGAAGCGAGGCGGGCGGGTTCGATGGATATGTTCACCACGCCGCGCTCCCGGGCATCGGCAAGGTAGCTGTTGACGGTCGCGCGCGACACGCCCATGGCATCGGCGATCTCGCCTTGGGTCATGCCGTCTTCGTAGTAGAGCCAGCAGGCCCAGACATAGGGATCGTCGCCGTAGCGAAGCGGGATCGAGTCGATGTTTTCAGGCCCGGCGCTTCGGCCTGTGCCGGTCTTGCGCGGTGCGGAAGTCTTCAATGCCATCGGTCTAGCGGTCCCTCATCCGAAGGCGACCATGAAACCAACGCCGCCTCATTGCAACATGCGGTCCGAAAAAAGCGGTGCGCGACCCGTCTCGAAGAGACAGGCCGCGCATCCTGGGAGGAACCTTTCCTGCCGATCAGGCGAGCCTTGCGCGTGCGCCCTCGGCAATTTCCTTGAGAATGATGGCGCAGGAGGTGGCACCGGCATCGAGAACACCGCGGGACCGCTCCCCGAGGCGGCTCGCGCGGCCGATCCTGGCCACGAGATCGATGGTCGAATCGCGTCCCTTTTCGGCAGCCATCACGAGTTCTTCCAGCGCCTCGCCGAAGGATCTTCCGTCGGCAGTCGCCCTGTCGAAGGCTTCGGCAGCGGGGACGAAGGTATCGAGCAGTGTCTTGTCGCCCACCTTGGCGGAGCCGATCGACTGGATGCCGGAGAGGCCCGCATGCAGCATCTTGCCGAACGTGGCGGCGTCGATCCGGTCCTTTCCGGCCAGCGCCTCTGCGAATTCCGTGAACATTACGCCGTAGAGCGGCCCCATGGAGCCGCCGATTTCCGTCATCAGCACGTTGCCGAGTGTTTCGAGTGCCTCCGACAGCGGTGCGTCCTGACCCTTCAGGCGCTCGGCAGCCATGCCAAACCCCTTGGCCATGTTCACACCGTGATCGCCGTCGCCGATCTTGCCGTCGATCTCGCTGAGATAGGCGCGGTTCTCGATGATCCGATCGGCCATGGACAGCACGATGGCGCCAGCGGAGGCATTGTCGAAGGTCTGCATGGGGTCTTGCTCCGTTAAAGGATGATCGTGCAACGCGTCTCGACCTCGAGCAGCGTCTTCAATTCGTCGTCGAGCGCCATGATGGTCAGCGTCGCGCCGACCATTTCCAGCGAGGTGAAGTAATTGCCGATCCAGGTCTTGGCGATTTTCAGGCCGCGGGCGGAAATTTCCTCCTCGATCGTGTCGTTGAGGATGTAGAGCTCGTTCAGGGGCGTCGCGCCGAGGCCGGAGACCAGAACGGCCACTTCGGTTCCCTCCGGCAGCTTGTGGTCGTCGAGCACGATCGAGACCATGTCGCGGGCGACGTCCTTCGCCGGCTTCAGGGCTTCCACGCGCACGCCCGGCTCGCCGTGATGGCCGATGCCGACCTCCATCGTGCCGGGTTCGATCTGGAAGTTCGGATGGCCGACGGCAGGCAGCGTGCAGGGGCCGAGGCCGACGCCGATGGAGCGGCAATTGTCGATCGCCTTCTGCGCGGTGGCGCGGACCTCTTCGAGGCTCGCACCGGTCGCGGCCTTGGCGCCGCCGATCTTCCACATGAAGATCTCGCCCGCCACGCCGCGGCGCTTTTCGCGCTCTTCCGGCGGCGCGGAGCAGACGTCGTCATTGGCCACGACTGTCGCGACCTCGATCCCGTCCTTGGCGGCCAGGCGGGTTGCCATCTTCACGTTCATGTTGTCGCCGGCATAGTTTCCGTAGAGCACGACGACACCCTGGCCGCCATTCGCAGCCTTGATGGCATCGTGAAAGCTCTTGGCGGTCGGGGAGGAGAAGAGTTCGCCGACAGCCACCGCATCCAGCATGTTCCGGCCAGCATAACCGACGAAGGCGGGCTCGTGGCCTGAGCCGCCACCGGTGACCACGCCGACCTTGCCAGCCACCGGTGCGTCCTTCGCGACCACGACACGCGGATTTTCAGCGAGGCGGACGATGTCGCCGTGCGCCTTGACGAAGCCCCTGACGGTATCCTCGACCACCAGGTCCGGATCGTTGATGAAACGCTGCATGGCAACTCCTTGAATGTCGATGGAGCCTGAAGGCTCAAGGGCGTGCATCCGCAACGAAAGACGCTGCGGGTCAATGGATAAGGTCTATGCGCAACCTCTCCGCGTGCCATAGGGCGTGCTTGGCCCAGGCCGGCAAGCAGGTCAGGCCGTGCGCAGGATGCTTGTGAAGGGAGCGTTGAATTCGAAGATGGTCGTTGTGGCTGTCATTGCTCCTCCCCGAGCGCCTGTCGAAAACTTTTCGATTTCGGGTTTACAAATAACATAAGTTGGTAGACAAATGTCAACACACGAGTTTGACAGATGACGCGTTTTCGCCGTCATTTGTCAGAGATGGTGGTGAAGTTTTCTGGGTGAATGATACCGGTCAGCGGATAAAGCGAATATAATCAGAGCTTTAATAGCTGAAAGGGTTGTATCGTTCAGTAGCAACACTCCGTCTATTGACAAGAGACATGCATCTCTGACAAATGTCAGAACATGAAGACGGGCTGGGAAAGGGGTGTCTCCCTAGGGGTGCGCCAATGCCGGTTCTTCATGGAGGAGGAATGATGGTGCGTTTGCGGCTCGATCGCCAGACACTGTTTCTGGGAGCAATCAACGTCCTGGTCCTGGCCGCCGGCGCGGTCCTGGCCGGCAATGGCTTTCTTGATAGCTACAACCTGCAATCGATGGCGGCGCAGGTGCCGGAACTCGGGCTGCTGGCGCTCGGGGTGACCCTTGCCATGATCTCGGGAAATGGCGGCATCGATCTCTCCGGCATCGCACTTGCCAATCTCGCCGGCATCATTGCGTTCGGCGTCGCGAAGTCGCTGGTCCCGGTGGACGATGCGCCTCTCATGTTTTCCTGGACCTTTGCAGGTCTGGCCCTGCTGGTCGGTCTTGCCGGCGGCGTTCTCAACGGCCTGATCATCGCCTATGCACGCCTGACGCCGCTGATTGCGACGCTCGGCACGCAGCTGGTTTTCACGGGCCTTGCGATCTACCTCACCAATGGCTCGGCAGTCGGTATGGGCTATATCGAACCGCTCGACGATTTCGGAAACCTGCCGGTGCTCGGTGTTCCGCTCTGCTTTGCGCTGTTCCTCGTCATCGCCGCCGTGCTCGGCTTCAGCCTGGTCTACACCCGCTTCGGCGTTCAGTTGATGCTGCTCGGCAGCAATGCCAAGGCGGCGCGCTATGGCGGCATCAACGAGAAGCGCATGCTGCTCGTGACCTACACGATCTGCGGTGTCCTCGCGTCCGTTGCCGGCATCGTCATCGCGGCCCGCAATTCATCGGTGAAATGGGATTACGGCAGCTCCTACGTGCTGATCGCCATCCTGATCGCCGTGCTCGGCGGCGTGAAGCCGGACGGCGGCCATGGCAAGGTGATCTGCGTCCTGCTCGCCTCGACCGCTCTGCAGATCCTCTCCAGTCTGTTCAACTTCATGAACATCTCGAACTTCTTCCGGGACCTCGCCTGGGGCCTGCTGCTGCTCATGCTCCTGGCGTCGGCGCGCGTCAGCCTCGGCACCTGGCTGCGGCCGAACCGCTAGCCCGTCCCCGCCACGACCGCCGATCCGGCGTTCGCTAACCAGATCCCGCAACCGCATCGGCCCATGGCGCGACGGGGAGGGGAGACTTTGTCCTGCTCAATCTAACGGAGGATACCGATGAGCATTTTCAAGACACTCGCAGCCGGCACGGTGCTGGCAGGCCTGATGGCACTGGGCGCCGCCCATGCCGCCGACAAGCCCAGCATCGTCACGGTCGTCAAGGTGACCGGTGAGAACTGGTTCATCCGCATGAACGAAGGCGTCGATGCCTATGGCAAGGACAATGCCGGCGTCAGCGCCAGCCAGATCGGCCCGGCCAAGGCCGATGCCGCCCAGCAGACCCGCATCATCGAAGACCTGGTCGCCAAGAACGTTTCAGCGATCGCCGTCGTGCCGATGGACCCGTCCGCGCTCGAAGGCGTTCTGCGTCGTGCCTCGCAGCGTGGCATCAAGGTCATCACGCATGAGGGTGACAGCCTGAAGAACACCGATGTCGACATCGAAGCCTTCGACAACAAGGCCTTCGGTGCCCGCATCAACGAAAAGCTCGCCGAATGCATGGGCAAGTCCGGCAAGTGGACGAGCTTCGTCGGCTCGCTCGGCAGCCTGACGCACAACCAGTGGGTGGATGCCGGCGCGGAAAACGCCAAGAAGTATCCGGACATGCAGCTGGTCGCGGAAAAGAACGAATCCTTCAACGACGCGAACAAGGCCTATGAGAAGGCGAAGGAAATCCTGCGCAAGTATCCCGACATCAAGGGCTTCCAGGGTTCCTCCGCCATCGACGTCATCGGCATCGGCCGCGCCGTCGAGGAAGCCGGCCTGCAGGACAAGACCTGCGTCTACGGTCTCGGCCTGCCGAAGGATACCGGTCCCTACCTCGAAAGCGGCGCCGTCGACCAGATCTTCTTCTGGGATCCGAAGGATGCCGGCTACATCATGAACAAGGTCGCGGATCTCGTTCTGAAGGGCGAAGAGATCAAGGACGGCATGGACCTCGGCGTGAACGGCTACAACAAGATGACCGTCACCAAGGGTCCGGGCAAGGGCATCATCATCCAGGGCCAGGCCTGGGTGGACGTCGACAAGTCCAACTACAAGAACTACCCGTTCTGATCATCGACCGGGATGCGGCGGCACGCGTCGCCGCATCCCTCTTTCCAGCTTCCCCCTTGCAATAGCCGCCCAGGATCATCCCGATGCATGCCGTCACGCCCACCGGACCGGCCCCAACAGCGCCCTTTCTCGAGATCAGGAACGTCAGGGAGTCCTTCGGCGGCGTGCGTGCGCTGAAGGATGTGAGCCTGACGATCGAGGCCGGCAAGATCTACCATCTCATGGGCGCCAACGGCTGCGGCAAGAGCACGCTGATCAAGATCCTTTCCGGCGCGCAGACGGCTGACGAGGGCGAGATCCTGATCGACGGCAAGCCGACCGGCAGGGTCGCGGGCGATCTCGGCGCGATCGGTGCGCTCGGCGCCGGCATCGAGACGGTCTACCAGGATCTCTCCCTTCTACCCAATCTATCCGTCGCGGAAAACGTGGCCTTTACCGAACAGCTCGTGGCATCCGCCGGGCATCTTGCCCGCCGCCTCGATCTTGCAACGCTCTACGCAACGGCCCGTCGCGCGCTGGCGGACGTCCATCTGCCGACCGACCGCGGCTTCCTGAACCGCCGCACCGATACCCTGCCGCTCGCCACCCGCCAGCTCGTTGCGATCGCGCGGGCGATCGCCTCCGAAGCCCGGCTCGTAATCATGGACGAGCCGACGACCTCGCTGACCCGGCAGGAAGTCGACAATCTCATCCGCGTGGTCGCACGCCTTCAGGAACGTGGCGTCTCCGTCCTCTTCGTCACCCACAAGCTCGACGAGTGCAAGCAGATCGGCGGTCGTGCCGTGATCATGCGCGACGGCGTGAAGGTGACCGAACTCGACGTCAGCGAACACAGCAAGGCGGAATTCAGCCACTGGATGACCGGCCGCGAGATCAGCGAGACACGCTACCGCACCGATCCGAAGCTGGGCGACGTGCTGCTCGAGGTCCAGGGCCTTGCCAAGGGCTCGGCCTTTACCGGCGTCGACTTCAGTGTCCGCCGTGGCGAGATCGTCGGCATCACCGGCCTGCTCGATTCCGGCCGCAACGAGCTGGCGCTGGCGCTCGCCGGTGTTTCTCCTGCAAGCAGTGGCGTGATCCGGCTCGTCGGCAAGACAATCGCCCCGCAATCCGCCTCGGAAGCCATTGCCGAGGGGATCGGCTATGTTCCGGAGGACCGGCTAACCGAAGGCCTCTTCCTTGAAAAACCGATCCAGGACAACATCACGCTTCCCGTTCTCGACCGCCTGAAGAACGCCTTCGGCCTGATCAGCAGCGGAAAGGCGCGCCGGACGGCGGAAGACAGTGTGCGCGACCTGCAGATCGTCGCGCCAGACGTCTCGGCCCCGGTTCAATCCCTCTCCGGCGGCAACCAGCAGCGCGTGCTGATCGGTCGCTGGCTGACGATCAATCCACGGCTTCTCATCCTGCACGGGCCGACGGTCGGCGTGGACGTGGGCTCGAAAGATACGATCTTCCGCATCATCCAGCGGCTCGCGGATGGCGGCATGTCGGTCGTCATCATCAGCGACGACCTGCCCGAGCTGCTCCAGAACTGCGACCGGATCCTCGTCATGCGCCAGGGGCGGATCATTGCCGACCGCAGCGCCGTGGACCTTGGTGAAGACGATATCTACCGCGCCATGGCGGGGCGTACGGAGGACAACCAGTGATGACCGACGTTATTTCCGCTTCTGGTGTAAACGAAAAGCCGCGCGGGCTTGGCCGCCGACTGTGGGATCTGCTCGGCGCGCGCCCCGAGCTCTTCACCCTCACGCTGGTGATCGCGACCTCAATCGTCGTCATCATTGCCAATCCCGATTTCCTGCAGATGAGCAATCTCGTGGACATCCTGCGTGCATCCGTGGTGCGCGGCCTGTTTGCCATGGGTGTGCTCGTGGTTCTCGCGGCCGGCGGCATCGACGTCTCCTTCACCGCGATTGCCGCGCTCGTCATGTACGCGCTGACCATGCTCGTCATCGATGTCGCCCCCGGAATGCCGATCGCGGTCATCCTCGTGATTGCCGCAGCCGGCGGCGCCCTTCTCGGTGCGCTCAACGGTTTCATCGTGCACCGGCTCAATGCACCATCGCTGATCGTCACCATCGGCACGCAATATGTCTACCGCAGCTTCCTGCTCACCTTCGTCGGCACGGCGCTCTTCATGAACATCCCGGCGGCCATGGATCGCCTCGGACGGGCCTCACTCTACACGCACATCTCCGCCTCGGGCGTTGCATCCTCCCTGCCGGCGACGGTGCTCGTCCTGGCGGTTGCCGCCATCGTGACCTGGTTCCTGTTGGAGCGCACCCTGATGGGCCGCGCGATCTTTGCCGTGGGCGGCAACCCGCTGATTGCGGAACGGCTTGGGATCAACCTCTTTACCGTACGCGTCTTCGTCTTCGCCTATGCAGGTCTTCTCGCGGGCATTGCCGGTGTCGTCCACGTGGCGAGCAACCGTCTGGCCAACCCCTTCGATCTCGCCGGCATGGAACTGGAGATCATCGCCGCGGTGGTTCTCGGCGGCGCACGCATCACCGGCGGCTCGGGCACGGTGGTCGGTACGCTGCTCGGCGTTCTCCTGATCACGCTCGTCAGCAATGTGCTGATCTTCGTCGGCATCCCAAGCACGCTGCAGCTCTTCATCGTCGGCCTCTTCATCCTGATCGCCGGCACGATCTTTACCCTGCGCAATCGCGGGTAAGCGCTTTCGAATAACGGGAGGTTTTCGTGACTCATGATGTTTCCGTCATCGGTCTCTATATTCTTGACGTCCTCGGCCGGCCGGTCGATGCCATTCCGGAGGGCGGCAATGTCGAGTTCATCGACGAAATCCGGCTGACGGTTGCGGGGACGGCAGGGGGAACCTGTGTCGATCTCGCCAAGCTCGGCCTCAACTGCCTGGCCGTGGGTGCCGTCGGCGATGACGAAAAGGCGAATTTCGTGCTCTCGACGCTCAATGGCTTCGGTGTCGATACGGCCCAGATGCAGCGCCTCAAGGG
>CAMFHT010000176.1 GCA_945952245.1 uncultured Rhizobium sp.
CGGCCAGAAGATGTCGAAGTCCAAGGGCAACGTCATCGATCCGCTGGAACTGATCGAGGAATACGGCGCGGATGCGCTGCGCTTCACGCTGGCGATCATGGCCGCGCAGGGCCGCGACGTGAAGCTCGACCCCGCCCGCATCGCCGGCTATCGCAACTTCGGCACCAAGCTCTGGAACGCCACGCGTTTTGCCGAGATGAACGGCGTTGCACGGGTCGAGAATTTCGAGCCGGAGAACACGAAGCTCACCATCAACCGCTGGATCCTGACCGAGCTTGCCCGTACGGAACGTGACGTAACGGAAGCCATTGAAAGCTACCGCTTCAACGATGCCGCCGGCGCGCTCTACCGTTTCGTCTGGAACCAGTTCTGCGACTGGTATCTGGAACTCCTGAAGCCGGTCTTCTCCGGCGAGGACGCGGCGGCCAAGGCGGAGGCGCAGGCCTGCGCGGCCTATGTTCTTGAAAACACCTACAAGCTGCTGCACCCCTTCATGCCCTTCATGACGGAAGAGCTCTGGGCACATACGGCCGGCGAGGGCAGGGAGCGTGCATCGCTGCTGTGCCATGCCGACTGGCCGGCGCCCTCCTTCTCCGACGACATGGCGGCGGACGAGATCAACTGGCTGATCGACCTCGTGACCGGCATCCGCTCGGCGCGTTCGGAAATGAACGTGCCGCCCTCGGCGGTCTCGCCGCTGGTCATGGTCGGCGCGCACGGTATCGTACGGGAACGGCTTGACCGGCATGAGGCCGCAATCAAGCGTCTCGCCCGCGTGGACGGCATCTCCTTTGCGGACGCTGCCCCGAAAGGCGCCGCCCAGATCGTGGTGGGCGAGGCGACCGCCTGCCTGCCGCTCGGCAGCCTGATCGACGTCTCCGCCGAACGGGCACGGCTGGAAAAGGCGAAGGCCAAGGTGGACCAGGAAATGGCCCGCATCGCCTCCAAGCTCTCGAACGAGAAGTTCGTCGCCAATGCCAATCCAGAAGTGGTCGCCGCGGAGCGCGCGCGGCACGAGGAACTCCTGACGCAGAAGGCGACGCTGGAGATCGCGCTGACCCGGCTGAGCGAAGCCGAGTAACGGCATAATCGCCCACTGCTCGGCTTCCGTGTGCTGCCGTACCGAATCAATTTGACCGCTCGCCCAATCGGCGGGCGGTTTTGCTTTTGTCCTCAAGGATTTAGGGATGATTTCCGATAGGCGCAGATAACGTCGTGCTATGAATGGTCTCGAAAACCGCCATGATTGCGCCCAAAATAGGCCCCGAAAAAGGACGCTTTCAGATTCGCGATGTGTCGCACTTATGATACACCGCCTGGCGTGATTAGAATGGAATTTCTCATTTTATTCTAAGTTCAAGGATTTTGAGAATAGAATTTCAGGTTGACCCTTGATATTGCGGCGCACTCGATACTTTA
The DNA here is from genome assembly GCA_945952245.1 of uncultured Rhizobium sp. Taxonomy (GTDB): domain Bacteria; phylum Pseudomonadota; class Alphaproteobacteria; order Rhizobiales; family Rhizobiaceae; genus Gellertiella. Next base: position 1,420 of record CAMFHT010000176.1, read on the forward strand.
CGTAAATTTTGAACGGTATCAGCAGCGGTTTATGAGCATAGTATGATTTGCGAAAATAACAGGCTTGTTTAAACTCCTCTCCATGGATTGGCTTTTCTGGGGGGAATAACGTGTATCAATTTGCGACCAAGGGCATTCTCGCACTTGCCTTGGCATCGGCCGCAGCCGGATCTGCCTTTGCCGGCGGCCTGGAGCGTGCCGGTTATGACATCGACCTGCTGTTCGATCCTTCGAAGGCGGCCATGGAGGCGGGCATCACCTATGTGAACCCGCAGCGCAACATCAAGAATGCACGGGATACGGACCCGAGCGTAGCGACCGGCGGCGGACCATTGCTCGGCCGGACCACTGCGGATGACACGGAACCCTACACGGTTCCCTATTTCGGCGTGAAGGCGCAGATCTTCGACGGCGTCGACTGCATGGCGGATTATTCCGAGCCGTGGGGTGTGCATTCCGCTCCGGGCCGCGCGTGGAACGGCGCCAACAGCATCTCCGAGATCGAAGTACGCAGCCGCGCCTATGCCGCGACCTGCTCCTACAAGATGGACATGGGCCAGGGCGACCTCCGTTTCCTCGGTGGCGTGGTGTACCAGGAAGTTTATGGTTTCAAGGAAGCACAGGTACTTTCGCCCGTGGTTCTGCGGGGTCTCGGGATCACGAGCCTGTCCGGCGTGGGGCGTCTCGATCTCGACAGCCATGGCACCGGCTGGCGTGCGGGGGCTGCCTATGAAATTCCCGAATATGCGCTGCGCGTGAGCCTGCTCTACAACAGCGCGGTCGATCTTGGCGATATCACGGGGACACTCGACCTTCGCCAGCTGCCCCCGGTCGGCAGCCCGCTCTTCGGCCGCTCCACCAACGTATTCGGTACGGCAGAAATGCCGCAGTCTGTGGAACTGAAGTTCCAGAGCGGCATCGCGCCGGACTGGCTGGCCTTCGGTTCGGTCAAGTGGACCGATTGGAGCAACCTGCAGTCGGTGTCCTTCTGCCCCACCTCGACCAAGGGCGCCATCGCCTGCCGTCCGGGCGGCCCGACGGAAGCGACCTCGCTCGACCTGCTCTACAAGGACGGCTGGACGATCTCCGGCGGTATCGGCCACAAGTTCAACGACCAGTGGAGCGGCGCGGTTTCGCTGACCTGGGACAAGGGAACAACGACCGGCCTGTCGACCCAGACGGACACATGGACGCTCGGTGCCGGCGTCGGCTACACCCCGAACGAGCACATCGAATGGCGCGTCGGCGGTGCGATCGGCCTGCTCACCAGCGGCAAGGTCGGCCAGGTCAACTGGCAGGGCCGTCCCTATGGCACCGACGTCGCCTATGATTTCGGCAATGATTTCGTCGGCGCGCTCACCACCTCGGTCAAAGTCAAGTTCTGATACGGCGGCCTGAGTCTCGCGTGGCATGACAGAGCCCCGGTCTTCCCCTGGAAGTCCGGGGCTTTGCTTTGCCGGCATCACGCGCTGTGACGATTCCGCAACATTCCGAAAACATGAATTTGCGGCCGGGCCAGACGGGCAATTATGTCCATTTCCTGCCACAAAGCGGGCGCAGCGTCCCATAAGAAGACGCGGACCTTAATAGTCACAGCGTTTTATCATAAGAAAAGTTTGAGCGATCGGGTCTTGGGTTCAGTTGCGTTGATCAGAGGTGGCAGGCGGAAGAACGAGGGCCGTGAGGCGCGTCTGGCCGTGCAATTTGCCTCATTCCTCCGTCAATTACCTCACCACCGCCGGTTTCATGCCGCGGACGTGCCCGGAAGTCGCCATCAAGCGAGCATAGAACCTGTTGCCTCGTCATCCGCGGCGCCGGCCCCTCTTGGCCAGCCCGCCGGCAAGTGCAAACCGAACCGGAACGCCATGTTGCATTACGAGTATCTTTCCGTGAAGGCGATTATCCTGGGCTGTTCGCTGGCGTTGGCCGGCGGCGCAGGTGCCGCGCGGGCGTTCGACATCAAGGCCGGTGTGACCAAGGAATCGGGTCCGTTCGATCTCTTCAAGTTCGGCTTCAAGGCCTACAAGAGCGGCCAGAAGCAGGATGCGGTGGAAGCCTATCGCTACGCCGCGGAAAAGGGCCATACCGGCTCCCGCTGGGCTCTCGCCAACATGTATGCCTATGGCGACGGCGTGGTGCAGGACGATTTCGAGGCGTTCAAGATCTATAACGAGATCGCCGGCAAGGGCATCGAGCCCGGCTCCGAGGATACGGGCTTCTTCGTCAATGCGCTGATGTCCCTTGCCGAGTATTACAAGCACGGTATCGCCAACAGCCCGGTGAAGGTCGATCTCGGCCAGGCGCGTCAGCTTTATTTCCAGGCGGCATCCGCCTTCGGCGTGCCGGAAGCGCAGTACCAGCTTGCCCGCATGATGCTGAGGGGCGATGGCGGCGCACGGAACGTGGAACAGGCCAAGAAGTGGCTCAACCGTGCGCGCAAGAATGGCCACATGGGCGCCATGGGCATTTTCGGCAGCCTTCTGTTCCAGGAGGGGCAGACCGCCCGCGGCCTCGGTTACATGACCGTCGCGCTCGATCACTGCCCAAGCAAGGACCGCGCCTGGATCCAGGATCTGCAGGAGCAGGCCTTCTCTGTTGCGACTGAAGAGGATCGCCGCGCAGCGGTCGTCATGGCCCAGCAGATCGTGGCGACACTTCCGGAGGCCGACCCGGTCTCGAGTGCAACGGCCTCAGCCGCAGCGACGGCGCCCATTCCGGGCATTCCGGTTCCGCCCATGCCCGTCGGCGGCGATGGCCCGATGGGCGATCAGGGCGGCGCGATCGGTGCTTCGATGAGCGGTACCGAAGGCGGCAGCGAGTAACGCCGCGCGCGTTTCAGAAATTGAAGGTGCCGGTCACCGGCACGTGGTCCGACGGCTTCTCCCAGGCGCGGACGTGCTTCTCCACCTCGACGGTCACGAGCCTGTCTGCCGCTTCCGGCGACAGCAGGAGATGGTCGATGCGGATGCCGTTGTTCTTCTGCCAGGCGCCTGCCTGATAATCCCAGAACGTATAGACCTTCGCATCGCCGTTGACGGCGCGGAGCGCATCGACGAGCCCGATGTTCTCGATGTCCTGGAAGGCGGCCCGCGTCTGCGGCAGGAAAAGCGCATCATTCGCCCAGAGCGCCGGATCGGCGCAATCCACGGGTTCGGGAATGACGTTGTAGTCGCCCGCGAGAATCAGCGGCTCTTCCAGCTTCAGCCGTTCGGCGGCATGCCGCTTCAGCCGTTCCATCCAGCGCAGCTTGTAGGGATATTTCTCGGTTTCCACGGGATTGCCGTTCGGCAGGTAGAGCGAAACCACCCGGATCGCCTGCGGCCCGATGGTGAAGACGCCTTCGATGAAACGCGACTGTTCGTCGGTCTCGTCGCCGGGCAGGCCGCGGCTCACCTCGTCTGGGCGGAGCTTCGAGAGGAGCGCCACGCCGTTGAACCCCTTCTGGCCATGCGTTTCCACGTTATAGCCGAGCGATTCGATCTCGCCCCGCGGAAAAGCCTCGTCGACCGACTTGATTTCCTGCAGGCAGACGATGTCGGGATTGCTGTCCTTCAGCCACTGCACGAGGTTTTCGAGGCGCGCCTTGACGCCATTGATGTTCCAGGTGGAGATTTTCAGCATCGCATACAGCCTTCCCGCCTGCCGGCGAGGATGCCGGCACTCATGGTTCCAGATTTAGCGCCTCGGCGGAGGCGCCGCCATGGGGAAAGCCAAAAAAGCTCTGGACAGGATCAGATGGAGAAGCTGGTGCCGCAACCGCAGCTCGCGACTGCGTTCGGATTCTTGATCTGGAAGCTCTGGCCAAGCAGGTTGTCGACGAAGTCGATCTCCGAGCCGGCCATGTAGACGAGCGAGAGCTGGTCGATCAGCACCTTGGCATTGTCGCGGGCAATGACCAGGTCGTCCGCCGCGGCGTTTTCGCCGACCAGATCGAACTTGTAGGAAAAGCCGGAGCAGCCGCCGCCCTCGACGGAGACGCGCATGGCGTTCTTGTCCGGATCGGTTGCGAGGATTTCGGCGATACGCTTCGCCGCGCTTTCGGAAAGACTGACTGCCTGTTCGCTCATGTTCCATCCTCCTGCCGGGTTCAAGGCCCGGAGAGTGTCTTCGATCCATCTGCCGCCACTCCGGCGCAAGTTTCTAAAATTACTTGTACCAGATAAGCGGTTCGACATGCGGCGAAGCGCCCGTATGGGAACGCAACGCCGGTTCGAGTAGTATAGGTATGAATGCGATAACGCGACGTCAATGCTGACGTTCGCAAGGGAAGCGGAATGACGATCGACAGACGAGCTCTCGGTTTCGGAAGCGGGGAACGCGCCATCTATGCGGCAGACCCCTGGACCTCACGCGGACGGCTCTATCCCGAGCCGGTCAGCCTGACGCGATCCGAATTCCAGCGCGACCGCGACCGCATCGTCCACACCACGGCCTTCCGCAGGCTGAAGCACAAGACGCAGGTTTTCATCGGCCCCGACGGCGACCATTACCGCACCCGGCTCACCCATACGATCGAGGTGGCGCAGATCGCCCGTGCGCTGGCCCGGGCGCTGAGGCTCGACGAGGATCTCGCCGAGGGCGTGGCGCTGGTACACGACTTCGGCCACACGCCCTTCGGTCATACCGGCGAAGACGCGCTGCACGACATGCTGCTGCCCTTCGGCGGCTTCGACCACAATGCGCAATCGCTGCGTATCGTCACCAAGCTGGAGCGGCGCTATGCCGAGTTCGACGGCCTGAACCTCACCTGGGAATCGCTGGAAGGGCTGGTGAAGCACAATGGCCCGCTGCTGACGAAGACGGGCGAGGGCACGCGCGGGCCGGTGCCGCAGCCGATCCTGGATTATTGCGAGCTGCACGACCTCGAGATCGCGAGTTTTGCAAGCCTCGAGGCGCAGGTGGCGGCGATTGCCGACGATATCGCCTACAACACCCATGACATCGACGACGGCTTGCGCTCCGGCTATCTGACCTTCGACATGCTGGAGGACATTCCCTTCCTTGCCGGGCTGATGGCGGAGGTGCGGGAACGCTATGGCCGGCTGGAGGACGAGCGCTTCACCCACGAGATCATGCGCCGGCAGATCACCCGCATGGTCGAGGACGTGATTTCGGTCGCGCAGGCCCGGCTTGCGGACCTCAAGCCGCAGTCTGCACGGGATATTCGCGAGGCTCCGCTCGCCATGGCGACCTTCTCGGACGGCATGGCGGAAACCGACAGGCAGATCAAGGCCATGCTCTTCAAGCGCATCTACCGCCACCCCGACATCATGCGGGTGCGGGCAGGGGCTGCGCAGATCGTGACAGACCTCTTCAAGGCCTACATGAACGACCCGGCCCTGATGGAAAGCCATTATTGGGTGGACCAGATCGTGCACCTCTCCGATGGCGCGAGGGCCCGCCACGTCGGCGATTTCCTTGCCGGAATGACAGATACCTATGCGGTGCGCGCGCACCAGCGGCTGTTTGACCATACTCCGGAATTGCGCTAGGCAGCGCGCTTGAACGCGGCCCAGCAAAGGGGCTGCGAGCCCCTTTTCGTGCGTGGAAATTTGCGATGAACCTGTTCACCGACTTCGAAGACAGAATCAAGAGCGCCCTGGAGACCCTCGACGTGGTCAGGGAAAAGCGTTCGGAGCTGGACTTCGGGCGCGTCAATTCCGAGCCGCCGCGCGACAGCGCCCATGGCGACGTCGCGACCAATGCGGCCATGGTTCTGGCGAAGCCTCTCGGCATCAACCCGCGCGCGCTCGCCGATCTGGTAACGGAAAAGCTGAAGCAGGATCCCGACGTTGCCGACGTCTCCGTCGCCGGCCCCGGCTTCATCAACATTCGCCTCTCCGCCGCCTATTGGCAGCGGCTGATCGCCCGCATGATCGAGAAGGGCACGGATTTCGGCCGTTCCGCCGTCGGCGCAGGGCGCAAGGTCAACGTCGAATACGTTTCCGCCAACCCGACTGGTCCCATGCATGTGGGCCACTGCCGCGGCGCGGTGGTCGGTGATGCGCTTGCAAACCTCCTGGGCTTCGCAGGCTATGACGTGGCCAAGGAATATTACATCAACGATGCGGGCTCGCAGATCGACGTGCTCGCCCGCTCGGCATTCCTGCGCTACCGCGAGGCGCTCGGCGAGCAGATCGGCGAGATCCCGCCGGGGCTTTACCCCGGGGATTATCTCGTCCCGGTCGGCGTTTCGCTGAAGGAGGAATTCGGCACCAAGCTCCGCGGCATGGCCGAGGAGCAATGGATGCCGCTCGTCAAGGAAAGGGTCATCGCCGCGATGATGGTGATGATCCGCGAGGACCTGAAGGCGCTGAACGTCGAGCACGACGTGTTCTATTCGGAGCGCACGCTGCATGCCAACAATGCCGCTGCCATCCAGTCGGCGATCAACGACCTGACCTTCAAGGGCTTCGTCTACAAGGGCAAGCTGCCGCCGCCGAAGGGCGAGGTTTCCGAGGATTGGGAAGACAGGGAACAGCTCCTGTTCCGCTCTACCGAAGTCGGCGACGACATGGACCGGCCATTGATGAAATCGGACGGCAGCTACACCTACTTCGCCGCCGACGTCGCCTATTTCAAGGACAAGTACGACCGCGGCTTCAACGAGATGATCTATGTACTCGGCGCCGATCACGGCGGTTACGTGAAGCGCCTGGAGGCGGTCGCGCGCGCGGTTTCCGAAGGAAAATCAAAGCTGACAGTGCTCCTTTGCCAGCTCGTCAAGCTGTATCGGGATGGCGAGCCGGTGAAGATGTCCAAACGCAGCGGTGACTTCGTGACGCTGCGTGAGGTCGTCGAGGAAGTGGGCGTCGATCCCGTCCGGTTCATGATGCTCTACCGCAAGAATTCCGAGCCTCTGGATTTCGACTTCGCCAAGGTGACGGAGCAGTCGAAGGATAATCCGGTCTTCTACGTGCAGTATGCGCATGCCCGCTGCATGTCGGTCTTCCGGCAGGCGAGGGAGGCGTTTCCGGATCTTGCCGCCGAG
>CAMFHT010000177.1 GCA_945952245.1 uncultured Rhizobium sp.
GCTCCTTCTGGATCGCCTTCATCTGTTCGTTGAGGTAATACTCGCGCTGGGTCTTTTCCATCTGGCGCTTGACGCGCGAACGGATGCGCTTTTCCACCTGCAGAACCGAGATCTCGCCTTCCATGAAGCCGAGCGCCTTTTCCAGGCGAGCCTTGACGCTGGTGGTTTCCAGCATTTCCTGCTTCTCGGTGATCTTGATCGAAAGGTGCGAGGCAACCGTATCGGCGAGCTTCGAGTAGTCCTCGATCTGGCTTGCGGCACCCACCACTTCGGGCGAAATCTTCTTGTTGAGCTTCACGTAGCTTTCGAACTCCGAAACCACGGAACGGGAAAGTGCTTCCACTTCGACCGCATCGTCCTTCGGTTCTTCGAGCGTGTCCGCATAGGCTTCGTAGAAGTCTTCACGGTCAGAGTAGCTGTCGATCTTGGCGCGCGCACGGCCTTCGACCAGGACCTTCACGGTGCCGTCGGGCAGCTTCAGCAGCTGCAGGACGTTGGCCACGGTGCCGATCTTGTAGATGTTGTCGGGCGACGGATCGTCGTCACCGGCATTCATCTGCGTCGCCAGCATGATCTGCTTGTCGGAGCCCATCACTTCTTCGAGTGCGCGAATGGATTTCTCGCGGCCCACGAAAAGGGGCACGATCATGTGCGGGAAAACCACGATGTCGCGGAGCGGGAGCACCGGATAGGCGGTGCGCTCGGCTGAAGCAGACGTTTTCTTCGTCATCATTGTTCCTTTCCAAAGCCCCGGGAGGGACTTCTATCCGAAAGCGCCGGGAAGCGCTTCGGTTTACGGTCGAGTGTACCTCAAGTGGAGGTTTGCACTCACGATTTCAAGACGGGGTCAGCCTCTGGCGACAAAGGTTTCCCTTGAAGTGACGGGCACATCATGGCCACTCTACCAGCCTATGCATGGGAGCTAACGCGTGGCTTGCCACAGCGATCCCTCAGGCCTCCGCATCGCGCCGATTGCGCGACAGTGAATCATAATTTTAGCGGTTCTATGCCGGGACGCAATGCATGCAGTGCCGATCATCCCATTTTGGTCATCGAACGCCAGTGCGGGGGGCTGCATGCCGCCTCAATGCAAAAGGCCCGCTTGCGCGGGCCTTCCATTGGTTCGGTAAGCTCTGCCTATCAGGCGGAAGCATTCGCCTTCTCGTCCATGCGGTCGGCATAGATGTAGAGCGGACGGGCTTCGGCACGGGCCACCTCTTCCGAGATCACCACTTCGCGGACGCCGTCGAGCTCCGGCAGGTCGAACATGGTGTCGAGCAGGATCTTCTCCATGATCGAGCGGAGGCCGCGGGCGCCGGTCTTGCGCACGATCGCCTTGCGGGCGATCTCGCGAAGGGCGTCCTCGTGGAAGGTCAGTTCCACGTCTTCCATCTCGAACAGGCGCTGGTACTGCTTGACGAGCGCATTCTTCGGTTCCGAAAGGATCTGGATGAGAGCATCCTCGTCCAGGTCTTCCAGCGTCGCAAGAATCGGCAGACGGCCGATGAATTCCGGGATGAGGCCGAACTTCACCAGGTCTTCCGGCTCGAGGTCGCGCAGAACCTCGCCGACGCGGCGGTCTTCCGGCGACTTCACCGTTGCGCCGAAGCCGATCGAGGTCTTCTCGCCACGGGCGGAGATGATCTTGTCGAGGCCAGCGAATGCGCCGCCGCAGATGAACAGGATGTTCGTCGTGTCCACCTGCAGGAATTCCTGCTGCGGATGCTTGCGGCCACCCTGCGGCGGAACGGAAGCGACGGTGCCTTCCATGATCTTCAAGAGGGCCTGCTGCACGCCTTCACCCGAGACGTCACGGGTGATCGACGGGTTGTCGGACTTGCGGCTGATCTTGTCGATTTCGTCGATGTAGACGATGCCGCGCTGGGCGCGTTCGACATTGTAGTCGGCAGCCTGAAGCAGCTTCAGGATGATGTTCTCGACGTCCTCGCCGACATAGCCGGCTTCGGTCAGCGTCGTGGCATCGGCCATGGTGAACGGAACGTCGATGATGCGGGCGAGCGTCTGGGCAAGATAGGTCTTGCCGCAGCCGGTCGGGCCGACCAGCATGATGTTCGATTTGGCCAGTTCCACGTCGCCGCCCTTGGAGGCATGGGCGAGACGCTTGTAATGGTTGTGGACGGCAACGGAGAGGATGCGCTTGGCCTGCTTCTGGCCGATGACATACTCGTCCAGAACCTTGATGATATCCTGCGGCGTGGGAACGCCATCACGGGATTTCACCATGGAGGACTTGTTCTCCTCGCGGATGATGTCCATGCACAATTCGACGCATTCATCGCAGATGAAGACGGTCGGTCCGGCGATCAGTTTCCGGACTTCGTGCTGGCTCTTGCCGCAGAAAGAACAATAGAGGGTGTTCTTGCTATCCCCGCCGTTGCTACCGCTGACTTTGCTCATGTTTCAATTCCTTCCAGCACGCCGAGGATCCGCCCTGGCGGATTACGGTCTTTCTTGGTCCGCCCGGAGTAAGGACGTCCTTGCATCCTCTTCCAAAGCCGAAACCCGATAGAAGCCTTGACCGTAGCGCGGAACGGATGTCCCTGGCCGAGGGGGCCCTTCACGGGATAATGCTAAGTGACATCACTCAACATAGCATTAACTGAAACTCATCTCGCAACAAGGAAGATTAATCCTCTGATGTCACGAGTATTGGGCGGGAACTATGGCAAACCAGGCCCCGCCCGGCATTTTCAGGCTGCGTCGCCTTCGATTTCGGCGCGCGACGTCAATACGCGGTCGATGACGCCCCAGTTCCGTGCCTCGTCGGCATCCATGAAATGGTCGCGGTCGAGCGTCTTTTCCACTTCCTCATAGGTGCGGCCCGTGTGCTTGACATAGACCTCGTTGAGGCGGCGCTTCATCTTGATGATGTCGCGGGCATGGCGCTCGATGTCCGACGCCTGACCCTGGAAGCCGCCCGAGGGCTGGTGCACCATGATGCGGGCGTTCGGCGTCGCGAAGCGCATGTCCTTGTGGCCGGCGGCGAGCAGCAGCGAGCCCATCGAGGCGGCCTGGCCGACGCAGAGCGTGGAGACGGCGGGCTTGATGAACTGCATGGTGTCGTAGATCGCCATGCCGGCGGTCACGACGCCACCCGGCGAATTGATGTAGAGGGCGATTTCCTTCTTCGGATTTTCCGCCTCGAGGAAGAGCAGCTGGGCGCAGACCAGCGTCGCCATGTGATCTTCCACCGGACCGGTCAGGAAGATGATTCGTTCCTTGAGCAGCCGCGAATAGATGTCGTAGGACCGTTCGCCGCGGTTGGTCTGCTCAACGACCATGGGAATGAGAGCCATGGCAGTATCAACTGGATTTCGCATATCCGTCCTTTGTCATGCTTTCACCGGCGCCCGCGACGCCGGGGAATCAAAATGGATTTCCTCGCCCTTACATAGAGTGTGCATCCCCCCGACTTCAAGAGAAGCGGGGAAAAGGGCTCGATCGCATGTCCATCGCCGCATTGGGATGCGCTGAAGATGCAACAGGCCGCGGCACACGGTCAGTCCGGTCCTTCAGCGTTCTTGCATGATTCCCGCTTAATGGCGGGTTACATCGCTTCGTGATGACCGCAATTTGGTCGAAGCGGTAAAAAGGTTGTGAATGGAACCGATCAAACGGTGCGCCTGGCTCCCGTGTGAGATGCAAAGGCGGGATGACGTAAATTTATGAGGGAAATATGACGGCCGTGGCGTGCTTCAGCACCCTAGACAAATTATCTCGCTGTCTTACCGGCCCAGGCAAAGAGAAAACCCGGCAGCGACGCCACCGGGTTCGTCTTGGCTGGCTTGCTTGGCTCACGCGCCCTCGAAGCCCTGCAGCACGCCGACGGCGTTGACCGCGATCTCGGCGACGGCATAGCCGCCTTCCATCACGAAGAGGGTGGGAAGGCCGAGTTTCTTCACGCGCTCGCCGATGAGCGGGTAGTGCTCCGTCTTCAGCTTGAACTTGCTGATCGGGTCCTTCTCGAAGGTATCGACGCCCAGCGAGACGATGACGACGTCGGGCTTGTACTCTTCGAGCTTCCTGCAGCCGTCCTCGAGCGCCTCGCTCCACACGTCCCAGCCGGTGCCGTGGCGCATGGGATAGTTGATGTTGAAGCCTTCGCCTTCACCGGCGCCGCGCTCCTCCCGGAAGCCCAGGAAGTAGGGGTACTCGTCGTTCGGGTCGCCGTGGAGGTTGATCACCTGCACGTCGGCGCGGCTGTAGAAGATCTCCTGCGTGCCGTTGCCGTGATGATAGTCCACGTCGAGGATCGAGACGCGCTTGGCGCCCTGGTCCAGGAACCACTGGGCGGCGACGGCGGCATTGTTGATGAAGCAGTATCCGGCCATGAAGTCCGAGCCCGCATGGTGACCCGGCGGGCGGCAGAGAGCGAACGCGGCCCGCTCTCCGGCCTTCACCAGCTCCGCAGCCGTCAGCGCCACGTCATGGGAGGATTTGATCGCATCCCAGCTGCCGGCGACGATGCCGATGCCCGCGTCGAAGGAGTAATAGCCGAGTTGGGCATCGAGATGCTCGGGGATCACGTCCTGCCTCAGGCCGCGCGTCGGCCAGGTATAGGGAAGCGCGGTTCCGTCGCGGCCGAGCGCGGTCCAGCGATCCCAGACGGTCGGCAGGAAATCGAGGTAGTTCTTCTTGTGCACCTTGGCCGCGGTCGAAAGATCGAAATCCTTCGGTTCCAGAACCGGGCCGAGGCCCGTGGAGCGCACGCGGTCGTGAATGAACTCGGCGCGCGAGGGCATTTCGAACGCCGGCACGATGGCGCCCGCCACCAGCTCGACATTGCCGGAATGGCCCTTGTGGCGCGGGGTGTAGACGGTTTTCATGGGGTTGTGTGTCCTGAGTGAGGGGCTGGCGGCGGCTCATCCCGCCCCTGGCGGGCGGGAAAGAAAAATCGAGGCGTTAGCGCGCGAGCGCTAACCCTCAGATTTTTCAAGGGCGGGGGTCGCCGTCGCGAATGACCCCCGCTCTTGGAATTTCTAACACTTAGCCCCTTGGGCTAAGATGTTGAAATTCCATTCTCGCCCGCCACGGGCGAGAACCGTCTCGTCACTTCTGCAGTTCGGTCCAGATCTTGGTGTAGATTGCCTGGGTGTCCGGGTCGCACATCTTCATCAGTTCGACCTTGTCCTTCATGTTCTCGGGCACGGTCAGTTCCGGTGCGCCCTTCATGTCTTCGGGCATGAACTTTTCAGAGCCGGCAATGCCGTTCGCATAGCGGGCGAAGGCCGAGATCATGGCGGCGTTTTCCGGGTCCATGATAAAGTTCTGGAAGAGCTTCGCGTTCTCGACGTTCTTGGCGTCCTTGAGGACGACCAGGTTGTCCGACCAGGCATTGATGCCTTCCTTCGGATAGCCGTACTTGATCGAAGGCTTGGCGAGACGCTGGCGGAGCGCCGAGCCGTTCCAGTCCGAAGTCGCGGCATAGTCGCCGGCCGTCATCTTCTCGACGGTGGAATATTCCATCGCGATCCAGTTCGGCTTGGCCTTGACGAGGGTGTCGCGCACCTTCTTCAGCAGCGTCTTGTCGTTGTCGCACATCTTGCCGCCGTTATAGGTGATGGCGGCGTAGATGACGTCGTTCATTTCCGGAACGACATTGACCTTGCCCTTCAGCTCGTCCGGCGTATCGAAAATGATCGCCCAGGTGTTGATGTCGCCCTTGTAGACGTCGGTATTGACGGACACGCCGACGGTGCCGAGCTGCCACGGAACGGAATATTTGCGGCCGGGGTCGAAGTCCGGGTTCTGCCATTCGGGGGCGATGTTCTTGGCGTTCTCCATCTGGCCCGGATTGGTCTCGAGCAGCAGGCCCTCATTGATCCAGGTGGGGATGAAGGACTGCGAGGGCACGGCGATATCGAAGCCATGGCCGCCGGCGCGGACCTTGGCAAGTGCCGTATCGTTCGAGTCGTAGTCGGTGATCGTCACCTTGACATTGTACTTCTGCTCGAACTTCTTGATCAGGTCCGGGCTGGTATAATTGCCCCAGTTGTAGATGTTGAGTTCGCCATCGGCGAGCGCGAAGCTCGTGGATGCCATCAGCGCGGCGAGCGCCAGGCCGATCTTGCGGGCAGTCTTCATGGGATGTTCCTCTCTTTTCTTTAGTTCTGCTTGCGGTTGACGAAGAAGAAGACGGTGACGACGGCGACGGACAGCACGAGGAAGACCGTCGAAATGGCGTTCATTTCCGGGGTGATGGCGCGGCGCAGCTGGCCGAGCATGTAGGTCGGAAGCGTATCCTGCCCCGCCATCTTCACGAACTGGGTGATGACGACGTCGTCTAGCGAGATCACGAAGGCGAGCATCATGCCGGCGAGAATGCCGGGCCAGAGCAGCGGCAGCGTGACATAGCGGAAGGCCTGGAAGGGCGTGGCATAGAGATCGGCCGCCGCTCGCTCGAGCGTCTCGTCCATGTTTTCTAGTCGCGCCCGGATCGGCAGGTAGGCGAAGGGCACGCAGAAGGCCGTATGCGCGGCGTAGAGGTAGCCCATGCCCGCATAGCCGGTCCATTGCTTGATTTCCGCGAAGAAGATCAGGAGCGCCACCGCCGTGACGATTTCCGGCACCATCAGCGGCAGGTTGATGAAGGCATATTTGAACGTCAGCCCGCGATAGGCCTCGGTGCGGGTGGTGGCGATCGCGGCGAGCGTTGCCGCCGCCGTCGAGAGAATCGCCGCGACGATCGCGATCTGCAGCGAGCGGATGGAGGTGTCGATCACCAGCTGGTTTTCCGCAGCCTTCTGGAACCAGCGCAGCGAGACGCCCTGCCAGTCGCTCAGCGAATTGCCGTCATTGAAGGCGAAGACCACGAGAACGGCGATCGGCAGGTAGAGCGCGAAGAAGGAGAAGAGCGCGATGAAGGTGAAGCCGGTCTGGTGCCGGACGGAGAATGAATTAGCCATGGGCGCCTCCCTTCTGGCCACCGGCATTGCGCACATAGGCGAGCAGGGCCACCATGACGATGAGCATCAGCGTGATCGAGAGCGCCGAGCCCAGCGGCCAGTTGCGGCCCTGGCCGAACTGCAGTTCGATCAGGTTGCCGAGCATCATGTTCTTGCCGCCGCCGAGGATGGAGGGCGTGACATAGGCGCCGAGCGAGGGGATGAAGACGAGAATGGAGCCGGCGATGATGCCGGGTTTCACCAGCGGGATGATGATGCGCCAGAGCACCTGCCGCGGCGTGGCATAGAGGTCGTAACCGGCCTCGACGAGGCGGAAGTCGATCTTTTCCATGCTCGCATAGAGCGGCAGCACCATCAGCGGCAGGTAGACATAGACCATGCCGGCGAGGATGGCCCCGTCGGTGAACAGCATCTGGATCGGCGCGCTGATCACGCCGAGGCGGATGAGGATCGTGTTGATCAGCCCCTCGTTGCGGACGATTTCCAGCATGGCGAAGGTGCGGATGAGGATGTTCGTCCAGAAGGGGATCGTGATCAGGAAGAGCCAGAGCTCGCGCGTCCGCTCGGAGCGCGTCGCAATGAAGTAGGCGGTCGGAAAGCCGAAGATCAGCGTCACAATGGTCGTGACCAGCGACAGGCCGACCGAGCGGTTGAAGATCGTGAGATGCGCCGAGGCGATCGAGACGGTGTCGTCGAAGATGTCGCGCTCGAACAGCACGCCGAACCAGGCGTCGGTCGAGAACTTCCAGACCACGTCGCCGTAATCGCCGGGCTGCAGGAAGGAATAGAGGATGACGATGACCAGAGGGCCCGTCGCCGCGAGCAGGATGATGAGGAGGGCCGGGGCCGAAAGCAGCCAGCGGTTCCTGATCCGCCGCCGGCTTTCCTGTTCTATGATGTCTGTCTGCCGGCTCATGATCAGTTCCTCAGCACGCGGGCTGCACCCGGCTCGAAGCGGATGCCGACCGGGGATCCGATGGAGAGGCCGAAATTCTGGCTCGGCTTGTTCTGCGCGCGCACCTTGAACGGTTCCTTGCCATCGCCGAGATCGACGTCGAAGAAGGTGTCCGTGCCGAAATAAATGATGTTGGAAAGCGTGCCGCTCAGCACCGCATCCGGGGCATCGGCAAGCGTCATCGAGGAGTGCTCGGGCCGCAGCATGAGGGTGACGTGACCGCTCGGATCGAAATCGGCCGGCAGGCTGGCCGCGGCGCGCTTGCCATTCGGAAGCTCGACTTCCGCCGAGGTGCCGTTGCGGGAGACGAGCGTCGCATCGACGAAATTCGTCTCGCCGATGAAATCCGCAACGAATCGCACGCTCGGCATGTCGTAGATCTCGCGGGGCGAGCCGATCTGCAGCACGTTACCGGTTTCCATGACGGCGATGCGGTCGGACATGGTCAGCGCCTCTTCCTGGTCGTGGGTCACGAACACGAAGGTGATGCCGG
>CAMFHT010000178.1 GCA_945952245.1 uncultured Rhizobium sp.
GGCGTCCTCCCCTTCGGCAAGGATGCGGATCAGCTTCGGGATCGGCTCGGTTTCCTGCATCGGGTGATGGGAGAACCCTGGCCGGATACGTCGGAATTGGCGCTTCTCGCCCGGCTGGAGGAGTGGTTCATTCCTTTCCAGGGCGAAACGCGAGGGCTCGATGACGTGAAGCCGTCGAGCCTGTCGGAGGGTCTCATGGCCCTTGTGCCCTATGCTTCCCAGCGGGAACTCTCGAAACTCGCGCCCACGCATTTCGAGGCGCCGACGGGACAGCGCCATCCCATCCGCTACGACGGCGAGGAGCCGGTTCTGGCGATCCGGGTCCAGGAGCTCTTCGGCATGAAGCAGCACCCGGTCATCGGCGGCGGCAATTGGCCGCTCCTCCTGGAGTTGACCTCGCCGGCGCACCGCCCCATTCAGACGACACGGGATCTTCCGGGCTTCTGGGCTGGTTCCTGGAGGGATGTGCGCGCGGACATGCGGGGACGCTATCCGAAACATCCCTGGCCGGAAGATCCGGCCAATGCGCAGCCGACCCACAGGGCAAAGCCGCGCGGCACCTGACAGCGGAGGACAAGATGGATCTCAGATTTCCGGGTGCCGACCCTCATTTCAGCCGGAAGCTGAGGCTGGAAACGCTGGTGCGCCTGCGCTGGCTGGCTGTCGCTGGCCAGGCAGCGACCATGGGCGTCGTGTCGCTCTGGTTCCAGTTCCCGATCGCGCTCGGCCCATGCCTGATGCTGGTGGTGCTGCTGGCGCTTGCCAACATCGTGCTGACCTTCCGCTACCCGCCGACCTACCGGCTGGAGCCGATCGCAACGGCCGCGCTTCTGGCTCTCGACCTCATGCAGCTTTCCGCCCTGCTGTTCCTGACGGGCGGGCTTGCCAATCCCTTCTCCGTGCTGGTCTGCGTTCCGGTCACGATTTCCTTTGCCTCGCAGCCGATCCGGCACAGCCTGATGCTGATGGCGATCGCGGTAACCGGCGTGACCATCCTGGCATTCTCTCCCTTCCCTCTGCCCTGGTATGCCGACCGGCCGTTCCTGATGGATTCGGTGATGCGGCTCGGAATCTGGTGCGCCATCGTCTCGACCATGGGTTTTGCCGCCTTCTACGCCTATCGCGTCTCGCTGGAAGCGACGCAGCTCGCCGATGCGCTGGCGGCCACCGAGCTGGTCCTGCAGCGCCAGAAGCATCTGACCCAGCTCGATGGCCTCGCGGCGGCCGCGGCCCATGAGCTCGGCACGCCGCTTGCGACCATCAGTGTCGTGGCCAAGGAGATGGAGCGGGAACTGGGGCATGATCCGCATTTCGGCGAGGACGTGCAGCTGCTCCGCAGCCAGAGCGAGCGCTGCCGTGACATCTTGCGCCGTCTCACCACGCTCTCGGCCGAAGAAGAGGCGCACATGCGCCGGCTGCCGCTTTCTTCGCTGATCGAGGAAGTGCTCGCACCGCATCGTCATCCCGATGTCGATATCAGGCTGATCGAGAAATCGGGACGGGCGGGCGAGCCGGTCGGTGTGCGCAATGCCGGCATACTCTATGGTCTCGGCAATCTGATCGAGAATGCCGTCGATTATGCAAGGAGCGAGGTGGTCATCACGGTCGAGCATACGGCGGAAAAGGTCGTGATCGTCATCGAGGACGATGGCCCGGGCTATGCGCCCGACATCCTGACCCGCATCGGCGAGCCCTATGTGACGCACAGGCAGCGCGACGACCGCGCTGGCGGGCTGGGCCTGGGACTTTTCATCGCAAAGACGCTGCTTGAACGTTCCGGCGCGCGGCTTACCTTTACCAACAGGCGCGACCGGCCTTCCGGCGCGCAGATCGCGGTCACCTGGCGCCGCGATGTCATGGATGCACTATCGTGAGTACCCCTCTGGCCACCACGGGCTGAGGGTCATAACAATGAAGAAGCCAGGACGCGCCTGGGGAGACCTTGTCCAATGAACGCAAAACCAGCGACCGGCGACGCTGCCGGACCTGCAACCGGGGCCGGCCATCATCCCGGCTCCATCGACGCTTCCGACCCTTCTCTTCTCATCGTCGACGATGACGGGCCCTTCCTTCGGCGCCTTGCCCGCGCCATGGAGACCCGCGGGTTCAAGGTGGAGATCGCCGAATCGGTGGCGGAAGGAATCGCCAAATCCCGGCTCAACCCGCCGAAATATGCGGTCGTGGATCTCCGGCTCGGGGACGGCAACGGACTCGACGTGATCGAATCGATCCGGCAGCGGCGCGAGGATACGCACATCATCGTGCTGACGGGCTATGGCAATATTGCGACGGCCGTCACCGCCGTGAAGCTCGGCGCCATCGACTATCTGGCAAAACCGGCGGATGCGGATGATGTCTTTGCCGCCCTCACCCGGCAGCCGGGCGAGCGGGCTGAAGTGCCGGAAAATCCGATGTCGGCCGACCGAGTCCGCTGGGAGCACATCCAGCGCGTTTACGAGATGTGCGACCGGAACGTGTCGGAGACGGCGCGGCGGCTCAACATGCACCGGCGCACGCTCCAGCGTATCCTGGCAAAGCGGGCTCCGAAGTAAGGAACCTGCTCTCTTCCCGAGAGCAGGGCGTCAATCATCCGCGCGCAGTGGCGGCAGAGGGCCGAGCACCTGTTCCGCATGGCCGAGCCGTGCCGCGGCAAGCCGCGCGAAACCGAGCGTCACGGCTTTTCGCGCTGCCGGCGGCAGCTTGTGCTCCGGTGCTTCGCGGACCATGTGGGCGCCGTAACCGTCAGACAGGAACAGTCCCGCATCTTCGGGGAAGATCTCCAGCGGCACCTGCGGATGCGTTGCGAAAAAGAGCCGGTCGCAATGGGCACGATATTCTGGCCATTTGCGGTCCACGCGAAAATCCTCGATCGACGACTTGATCTCGATGATCCAGATCTCGCCCTTGTCGGAAAGCGTGATCAGATCGGCCCGCCGGCCGCTCGACAGGGCCATTTCCGGAAGCGCGACATGGCGCATGTTCGCGAGCAGAACCTGCATACCCCGGCGCACGAGCATGGCCTTTTCCGACTGCCGGCCATCGATGAGGGGATTGCTGCCGTGAAGCGACAAAATCGTCATGGGATATCCTGTCATTATAGCTTTGGACTTGTTGCAAAAAAGCAATTCGCCCGTATTTTGCGGCCTCAAAGCCGGATGTTGCTCCGCAACAACTTGCGCGGCCCGTATTAATAGAAAATAAACCATGTTCGTTAATGGTGCAAACCAACGGCGAATCTTCTCGGAAATCAAGAGTCTTCCATGCGCTTCCGCAATGCCCTCACCGCATTTGGCATGATCACGCTTCTGGCCACTGCCGGCTGCTCGACCACGTCGACCGCACCCGAGTCCACGAAGGTGGCCAAGGTCGAAATCTTCGACAAAGCCTATGAGCCGGTGACGGATGCGGGCTTTGCCCTGCCGGCGATTCCGATCAAGCGCGTTGACCCGGAATTCCGCCGGCAGATCGTCTCCTATGACGGTAACGAGCGCCCCGGCACGATCGTGGTGAAGACCCGCGAGCGCCACCTCTATTACGTTCTGCCGGGCGACAAGGCCGTGCGTTACGGCATCGGTGTCGGCAAGCAGGGCTTTGCGTGGCAGGGTGAGGCCTATATCGCCTGGAAGCAGGCCTGGCCGACCTGGCATCCGCCAAAGGAAATGGCTGCCCGCAAGCCGGAAGTCGCGAAATACGTCGAAAAGGGCATGGATCCGGGCATTACCAACCCGCTCGGCGCCCGCGCCATGTACCTCTTCAACGACAAGGGTCAGGATACGCTCTTCCGCCTGCATGGCACGCCGGAATGGTCGTCGATCGGGACGGCCGCCTCGTCGGGCTGCATTCGCCTGATGAACCAGGACATCATCGATCTCTATAACCGCGTCCGCCCCGGCAAGTCGGCCCGCGTCGTGGTCATTCAGTAAGCTTTCGCATTGCATGGAAAAGGCCGTCCGGAGCGATCCGGACGGCCTTCTGCTTTTCTGTTTCGCGTTTTGCCTCAGGCGCCGTATTTCGCCTTCGCCTCCTGCCGGCGGCGGTGCAGCACGGGTTCCGTATAGCCGTTCGGCTGTTCCCGGCCCTTGAGCACGAGCTCGAGCGCCGCCTGGAAGGCGACCGAATCCTTGAAATGGCCGGCCATGGGCCGATAGAGCGGATCGCCGGCATTCTGGGCATCCACCACCGCCGCCATTCGCTTCATGGTTTCGACGATCTGCGCTTCCGTGACCACGCCATGATGGAGCCAGTTTGCCATGTGCTGGGACGAGATGCGGAGCGTCGCGCGGTCTTCCATCAGGCCGACATCGTTGATGTCGGGAACCTTCGAGCAGCCGACGCCCTGATCCACCCAGCGCACCACATAGCCGAGGATACCCTGGGCATTGTTATCGAGTTCCCGCTGGATTTCTTCAGGCGACCAGTTCGGGCGCGGCGCGACAGGGATGGTGAGGATGTCGCCGAGCTTTGCCTTGGCTCGTGTCTTCAGGCTTTCCTGCACGGCCCTTACCTTTACCCGGTGATAATGGGTGGCGTGCAGGGTCGCCCCTGTCGGCGACGGAACCCAGGCGGTGTTGGCGCCGGATTTCGGATGAGCGATCTTCTGCTCAAGCATGGCCGCCATCATGTCCGGCATGGCCCACATGCCCTTGCCGATCTGGGCGCGGCCGGCAAGACCGCAGGCAAGGCCCGTGTCCACGTTCCAGTTCTCATAGGCCTGGATCCAGGTCGACTGCTTCATGTCGCCCTTTCGAATCATCGGACCCGCTTCCATCGAGGTGTGGATCTCGTCACCGGTGCGGTCGAGGAAGCCGGTGTTGATGAAGACGACGCGGGAAGCGGCCGCCCGGATGCACTCCCGAAGATTGACCGTCGTGCGGCGTTCTTCGTCCATGATGCCCATCTTCATCGTGTTCGGCGCCATGCCGAGGAGCGATTCGGTGCGGGAGAAGAGTTCGCAGGCGAAGGCGACTTCTTCCGGCCCGTGCATCTTGGGCTTCACCACATACATGGAACCCTCGGCGGAATTGGCGCGTCGCCCGTTGGGGCCGATGTCGTGCAGCGCGATCAGTCCCGTCACGAGCGCATCCATGATGCCTTCCGGCACCTCTCGGCCCTCACGGTCGAGCATGGCCGGATTGGTCATGAGGTGGCCGACATTGCGAACCAGCATCAGCGCCCGGCCCTTCAGCGTCTTCCCGGATCCATCCGCAGCCGTGTAGGTCTGGTCCTTGTTCAGGACGCGGGTGATCGTCCTGCCATTCTTGGTAAGCTCTTCGGCGAGGTCGCCCTTCATCAAGCCGAGCCAGTTGCGGTAGACCAGGACCTTGTCTTCCGTATCCACGGCGGCAACCGAATCCTCGCAGTCCATGATGGCGGTAATTGCCGATTCGAGCTGGACGTCGCTGATGCCGGCGGGGTCGAGCCTGCCGACTTCGGTCTCCGGATCGATGATGATCTGGGCATGCAGGTTGTTGTTCTCGAGAATGATTGCCGAAGGACGGGCGGCCTCGCCTCGATAGCCGGAAAAATGGCTGGCGTCCTTCAGTGCGATATCCCCGGAAGACGTCTTGATTGTCAGCCCGCCGCTGTCGATGGAAAAGCCCGTCGCATCGTTCCAGCTTCCACCTTCGAGCGGCATGACATCATCGAGGAAAGCCTTCACCCAGGCGGTTACGGCCCGGCAGCGAACAGGATTGAAGCCCTTGCCGCGCCCGGCGCCGTTCGCATCGCCGATGGCGTCGGTTCCGTAGAGGCCGTCATAGAGCGAGCCCCAGCGCGCGTTCGCGGCATTGAGGGCATAGCGGGCATTCATGATGGGAACGACGAGCTGTGGCCCGGCAATGACCGCGATCTCGGGATCGACATGCTCGGTTGAGACGGCGAAATCCGGCCCTTCCGGCACGATGTATCCAATCTCGCGCAGGAACGCTTCATAGGCTGCAGGATTGGAAATGGCGCCGTTCTCGCGGTGCCAGGCATCGATCTTCGCTTGGATCTCGTCGCGGCGTTCAAGAAGTGCCCGGTTTTTCGGGGCAAGTTCGTGGACGATGGCGGAGAAGCCCTTCAGATAGGTCTGCGCATCCACGCCCGTGCCGGGGAGAGCTTCTTCCACCAGGAAGTCATACAGGGGTTTGTCGATGGAAAGGCCGTCGATCTCCACGCGCGTCATTGATGCTGCTCCGCTCCTCAAGAATTGGGGCCAATATGGTGGAGCGGATGTTGACCGGCAATGCCTTTCCGTCAATTGGGCGAAAGTGCTAAGGATTTATTCCAGATTGGAAACAATCATCCATTGGCAATGCGTGGGCGACCTGAAGCTGTGGCAATGAAGCGGGCTTCGATCAGCTTGCGGCTGCCTTCGATCTCCGGCGCATCGACTTCTGATCGGACATCGAGCACTGGTTCGTCGGCCCCGTTCAGCCGCGCCTGTTCGAGAGCGGCTTCCGCTGCCCTTTCGCGAGCGAGCGCAAAGCTCTCGTCCTGATTGGTAAGGCGGACGCTGACACCGGCGCCATTGACCACGAAGATGCCTTCGTCCGGCGAGGTCACGAACACTGTCACACTCGCGCGCACCTGCCCGACCACGGCCCCAATGGCATTTGCGACGTCCGCATCTCCGGGAATGGAGGATTCGGCGGCAAGCATCTCCGCAATGGCAGGATAATAGACGGGAGCCGAGGCGCCCAGACCAACCAGGGGACGGTCGAGCGTGACACCGAAGCGGATGATGCCGGGCTTGCGGCGGAGCGCGCGGTCGATCTCGATCGATTCCTTCGTATCCACGCCGGCAACGCCGTCATCGACCAGGCAGGCGGCGAGAATGACCTCCGCCGATTGCCGCGTCAGCTGGTCGACGATCTTCCCGGCCAGTTCTTCCGGAGACTGGGCCAGAAGCCGGCCAGCGCCGTCCTTGCCGCGAGCTGCCAGCATGAGACCCATGCGCGCCGCCTCGGCATTCCACTGACCCTGCCGTCCGAGCACATGCATGGCGTCGGACGGCGTGATGCCGGAAATATGAACGAGGCCGCGGGCGACGAGCCTGTCCAAGGTTGCCTTCTGCGGCGTCGTCTGCAGGAGCTGGTCGAGCGCGACAGGCGTCACCCCGATGCGGTCGAAGAGGGCCTGCTCCTGCGGCTGCAGCCCGCTGGCAAGATGATCCGGAACGCCTGTGCGGACGGCAAAGCGACCGTCATGGCGGCCGACATGGGCTGTGCGCAGCTGTCGCTCCAACGCACCGATGACGACATCGCCATGGGTTGCGGCCAGGAGGCTGAGAGGCAGGAAGCGGCGTGGCCCCAAGACATATCTGGCATCGAGCCCGCGGTCGTTGATCCGGACCTCCGAATCACCGCCCAGACCATAGGTGCGCATGGCAACCGCTTCGACCATGGTGCGGTAGCCACCGACCATGGCGCCATCGGGATCGAGCCGCGGCCGGCCATCGTCGAGGACGGCAACGTCCGTGGTCGTACCGCCGATATCGGAGACGACGGCATTGTCGAGGCCGGTCAGATAGCGCGCACCGACCAGGCTTGCCGCGGGGCCGGAGAGAATGGTTTCGATCGGCCGGAGCTTGGCTTCCGCAGCCGAAATCAGCGCGCCGTCGCCGCGGACAACCATCATCGGCGCGTGGATGCCGCGGCCTTCCAGGAAGCGCTCGCAGGCGCCGACCAACCGGTCGATCATCGAAACGAGACGGGAATTGAGAAGCGTGGTCAGTGCCCGCCGCGGGCCGCCGAGCTTGGAGGAAAGCTCGTGGCTGCAGGTGACAGGAAGATGCGAGGCTTCACGGATGAAGTCCCGGACCCGGACTTCATGAGAGGGATTGCGGACTGCAAAATAGCCCGCAACCGCAAAGGAAGAGACGGATTTGGACAGTTCCGGCAGCGCGGCCTCGAGTGCCGAGAGATCAAGCGGCGTCTCGTGCCCGTGCACGTTGTGACCTCCCGGCAGGAAAATCACGGGATCACTGCCAAGCGCGGTCTCGAGGCCATCGCGCTTCAGGTCTTCGGGGCCGAAGCCGATCATGACGAGACCGGCACGCCCACCCTGCCCCTCCACAAGCGCATTGGTGGCGAGCGTGGTCGAGAGCGAAACGAGATGGATGGCCGAAACCGGAATGCCTGCCTTGGCAATGACCGCATCGACCGCGCCGGCAATGCCGACGGCCAGATCATGCCTCGTCGTCAGAGCCTTGGCCTTGGCGATCACGCCCCTGGTTTCGTCGAAGAGAGCGGCGTCCGTATAGGTACCGCCGGTGTCGATGCCGAGAAGATAATGCGACGCCACGATTGCAGGAACTCCACATGCTGAAGGCAGGATGATGCCATGAGGCTCTAGC
>CAMFHT010000179.1 GCA_945952245.1 uncultured Rhizobium sp.
TGTC
The DNA here is from genome assembly GCA_945952245.1 of uncultured Rhizobium sp. Classification (GTDB taxonomy): domain Bacteria; phylum Pseudomonadota; class Alphaproteobacteria; order Rhizobiales; family Rhizobiaceae; genus Gellertiella. Next base: position 5 of record CAMFHT010000179.1, read on the forward strand.
GGTGTAGAGTTCGGAGACATCCGGTTCCGGATCGGACTGGGCGAAATCGGCGCTGTCGGCAACGACGTCACGCACGTCCTTGTCGATGGCGCGCAGCTCGTCTTCGCTCGCCCAACCCTTGTCCAGAAGCCGCTGGCGCACCTGCTCGATCGGATCGTGCTCGGAGCGCATCTTCTGCACTTCGTCCTTGGAACGGTATTTGGCCGGGTCGGACATGGAGTGGCCGCGATAGCGGTAGGTGAGCATTTCGAGAATCAGCGGACCCTTGCCGGCGCGGCAATGGGCGACCGCCTCTTCCGCGGCAGCCGCCACGGCGCGCACGTCCATGCCGTCCACCTGGTAGCCCGGAATGCCGAAGGAGGCACCGCGCATGGAGAAATCCGTCTGGGCCGAGGCGCGCGAGACGGAGGTGCCCATGGCGTAGCGGTTGTTTTCGATCACGTAGATGACCGGCAGCTTCCAGAGGGCGGCCATGTTGAAGCTCTCGTAGACCTGGCCCTGATTGGCGGCGCCATCGCCGAAATAGGCGACGGAGACGTTGTCGTTGCCGCGGTAGCGGTTGGCGAAGGCGAGCCCGGTGCCGAGCGAGACCTGCGCACCCACGATGCCGTGGCCGCCATAGAAGTTCTTCTCCTTGGAGAACATGTGCATGGAGCCGCCCTTGCCCTTGGACAGGCCGCCCCGGCGTCCGGTCAGCTCCGCCATCACGCCGCGCGCACTCATGCCGCAGGCCAACATGTGGCCGTGGTCACGATAGCCGGTAATGACCTGATCGCCATCCTTCAGCTGCATCTGCATGCCGACGACGACCGCTTCCTGGCCGATGTAGAGGTGACAGAAACCGCCGATGAAGCCCATGCCATAGAGCTGGCCGGCCTTTTCCTCGAAGCGGCGGATGAGCATCATCTCGCGGAAGGCCTTGAGCTCGGCCTCGCGGTCGAATTCCAGGATGGTGCCGCCGTTGAAGTTCTTCTTGCCGGATTTGGCCGCGGGTGCGCGGCTCGTTGCGGGCGCGGGACGCGTCGCCATAAGGATCCTCCTCGGTTTCCTCGAACCTAACAAATCCAGGCTAGCTTATGTGAGAAATCTGTATCCAGCAATGCCCTAAATGCATGCCTTATATTCCGGGCAAGCTATTGTCCGCTAAAAAGAATTTTCAATTAACCTGATTTCGGTTAATTGAAGTAGGAGTTGAAAATGACGATCTCGTCCGCCCGCGAGACGTTCAATTCATAGCGCGCCTTCTCGTCGAGGATATCCTTCTCCATCGAGCCGTCGCTGAGCAGGCTCACCTGCAATTCGAGCGCCTTGCGCTTGCCGGTCAGCCCATCGAGTTCAGCCTGCCGCTCCACGCGCTGCTTCTCGAACTGCTCGGTCGCGATCAGCCCGAAATCACCGTGAACCGAATGATATCCGAAATAGGAAAGAAAGGCGACCGTAATCAGCGGCAGCACGAACCGCCCGCCCTTCCGCCTCTTGTGATGCCTGGTCAACATACTCTGATTACCCACTGACGCGACGATTATCAGGAGAAGGTACACGCGAGTCGTTAATCGAGCGTTGACCATGATGGGGGGGGTCTCATCAAAGCTTGGCAGCAACGCCCGCACAAGGTTAGATATGATTAGTAAGCCGTAGATGTAGCTTCGTGGGGACTTGGATTTTCTATGGCAGAAACATCCATTGAATGGACTGATGCGACATGGAACCCTGTAGCTGGCTGCTCAATTATGAGCGCCGGATGCACGAATTGCTACGCCATGCGTATGGCTGCTCGACTTGAGACTATGGGCCTCGAAAAATACAAAGGCCTAACACGCAAAAGCGGTGGTCGTCCGAAATGGACGGGAAAGCTCTTTCTCGATGAAAGCGCACTTAAAGTTCCTGCCTCCTGGTCGAAACCCCGCAGTATTTTTGTCAACTCAATGTCAGATTTGTTCCATCCAGATGTCCCAGTTGACTTCATCCGTAAGATTTGGATGGCCATGGAAGCAACGCCTAGACATACGTATCAGATCCTGACTAAACGCCCTGATAGAATGTCCGAGATCCTACAAGACGACTTTAGGTTGCTTAAGAACGTCTGGCTTGGGACAAGCGTGGAAGATGGGACTGTAATTGACCGCATTGAACAGCTGCGCTCTGCCCCCGCATTAGTACGCTTCGTCTCTTTTGAGCCTTTAATCGGCTCTGTATCGAAGGGCAATCTTCACGGAATCGACTGGGCGATAGTAGGGGGTGAGTCAGGACCGAATGCCAGACCAATGAATGCCAATTGGATAGACGAGATTTTCGACATGTGCACAGCGTCTCATACCGCATTTTTCTTTAAACAATGGGGAGGTAAAAACAAAAAGGCGACTGGTCGTGTTTATCGCGAGCGCACTTGGGACAACCTGCCCACTTTGAGTATGTGACTTGCAATCCTTGACCCTAATTCTTTGGCTTTCGGATTCGGATTGGACATAGCAAAAAATAGCGAAGCCATAGGTGCTCCATTGGTGTGATAAAGCCGCAACGGACTTAGCACTGAACCCTTAAAAATCTCGCTGAGCCGATTTCTGACCCAGACTTCGATGCCATTAACGTCTATCTCTCTTTGATCTCCTTCTCTGTACCCAAACAGATCAGATTGATTGTTGCCCGCAAAATACCATTCCTCGCGCCATTTTTCAGTACCCAGAACACGATTAAGATTCGCGACCTTCACGTCGTCAAGCCGGTTAGCGTCTCTAGGAGCATTCCTATATAAACCTGACAATGGAAAGAAATACCAGCAGTCAAGGGCCTCTGTTTGCGCGATGGCCTCTACAGTTGACCAACTCACCTCCATGCCATACGGGTCCAGAAAAACGACCCCCCTCATCTTTGCTCGTTTCCAGCTATAGCTTTTGCAGATGTCGGCAACTATTGCATTAGCATCACCTTCTTTGACCTGTATCCGCGAGTCACCGCTTTCTAAAGCCATTTTCTTTAGTGCTGCCGATCTTCGTTCATCTTGTTCTACAAGGATTATTCTCGTGAACTGTGGCTCAATTTTCATTGCTATTTTCGCAGAGCCAGGTGTGTTGACTTCTATGCCAATTGTCTGACCACCTTCAAAAATAGGAAGTGCAGCATGGGTCACAGTGCGTATACCAGTGCCAGCGAAGGCGTCGATGTAGAGTCGTTCAAACCCCTTATTACGCAGGGCTATAGCATATGCTTGAAGATATTCTTGTAAGCAGTTCAATTTCGTTTGCGTATCCACGCTACCAAATTCGTGCGTTTCTTCGCTCATCGCCCCCCCCCCCAACCGCGTTAAGGAAGCCTATGTTACAGAACTCAAGACAGCACGCAATTTAATATTTTTATTTAATTATATATAATATATTCCTCACGAACGCAAAAAAGCCCGGCGTCACCACCGGGCTTTTCCAACGCAATCAATCCAAGCCTCAACCCTTGAGGATGGAGCGGCCGGCGAAGGCGGCCTGGGGGCCGAGGCCTTCTTCGATGCGGATGAGCTGGTTGTACTTGGCGGTGCGGTCGGAGCGGGCGAGCGAGCCGGTCTTGATCTGGCCGCAGTTCAGCGCCACCGCGAGGTCGGCAATGGTCGAGTCCTCGGTTTCACCCGAGCGGTGCGACATGACCGAAGTGTAGCGGGCCTTGTGAGCCATTTCCACGGCCTCCAGCGTTTCGGTGAGCGAGCCGATCTGGTTCACCTTCACGAGGATGGAGTTGGCGACGCCCATGCGGATGCCGTCGCGCAGGCGGGCGGAGTTGGTGACGAAGAGATCGTCGCCCACCAGCTGCACCTTGCTGCCGATCTTGTCGGTCAGCGACTTCCAGCCGTCCCAGTCGTCTTCGGCCATGCCGTCCTCGATGGAGATGATCGGGTACTTGCCGGCGAGTTCGGCGAGGTAGGAGGCCATGGCTTCCGGCTCCAGCACGCGGCCTTCGCCTTCGAGGTGGTACTTGCCGTCCTTGAAGAATTCGGTCGAGGCGCAATCGAGCGCGAGGTACATGTCCTCGCCCGGGCGATAACCGGCCTTTTCGATGGACTTCATGATGAAATCGAGCGCATCCGGAGCCGAGGCGAGGCCCGGCGCGAAACCGCCTTCATCGCCCACGTTCGTGTTGTGCCCCTGGGCCGCGAGCTCCTTCTTGAGCACGTGGAAGACTTCCGAGCCCATGCGGACCGCATCGCGCACGTTTTCGGCGCCGACGGGCATGATCATGAATTCCTGGAAGTCGATCGGGTTGTCCGCATGCGCGCCGCCATTGATGATGTTCATCATCGGGACGGGCAGCAGGTGGGCATTCGGGCCGCCGACATAGCGGTAGAGCGGCAGGCCGGCGCTTTCGGCGGCAGCCTTGGCCACGGCGAGCGAGACGCCGAGGATGGCATTCGCGCCGAGGCGGGACTTGTTCGCCGTGCCGTCGAGTTCGATCATGATCTTGTCGATCTGGCGCTGGTTTTCCGCATCCATGCCGCCGACGGCATCGAAGATCTCGGTGTTGACGGCCTCGACGGCCTTTTCCACGCCCTTGCCGTGATAGCGCTTGCCGCCATCACGAAGCTCCACGGCTTCATGCGCGCCGGTGGACGCGCCCGACGGAACGGCCGCGCGGCCGAACGCGCCATCTTCCAGGAGCACGTCGACTTCGACGGTAGGATTGCCACGGCTGTCGAGGATCTCGCGGGCGATAATGTCGGTAATGGCGGTCATGTGAGCTTCCTGTCTCCAAGGGGTGAACGGTCGAAAAATGGTTTAGCGCATGGCGCGGAAAGTGCAAACAAAGTCGCGTCCGTGCCGCTGATAGCAGGCAAAGATCACGCCTTTGCGATGGCATCGAAGGCCATCAGCTTGGCAATGAGGCGGGGCATTTCCGTGAGCGGCACCATGTTCGGACCGTCGGAGGGCGCTTTGTCCGGGTCCTCGTGCGTTTCGATGAAGAGGCCGGCGACACCGACCGCCACCGCCGCCCGCGCCAGCGTTTCCACGAACTGGCGCTGCCCGCCGGAGGAACCGCCCTGCCCGCCCGGCTGCTGCACGGAATGGGTGGCGTCGAAGATCACGGGCGCGCCCGTCTCCGCCATGATCGGCAGGGAGCGCATGTCGGAGACCAGCGTGTTGTAGCCGAAGGACGCGCCGCGCTCGCAGAGCATGACGTTCGCATTGCCGCTGCCATTGATCTTCGCAAGCACGTTCTTCATGTCCCAGGGGGCAAGGAACTGGCCCTTCTTGACGTTTATCGGCAGGCCGGTTTTGGCAGCGGCGACCAAGAGGTCCGTCTGGCGGCAGAGGAAGGCCGGGATCTGCAGCACGTCCACATGGGGAGCAACGAGCGCGCACTGCTCTTCGGTGTGGATGTCGGTGATGACGGGGAAGCCGAATTCCTTCTTGAGATCGCCGAAGACCTCCATTGCCTTTTCGACGCCGATGCCGCGGCCGGCCGCAAGAGAGGTGCGGTTCGCCTTGTCGAATGAGGACTTGTAGACGAGGCCGATTCCCGCCTCGCGGCAGATTTCTGAGAGCTTTCCCGCCACCATGAAGGCATGATCGCGGCTTTCCATCTGGCAGGGTCCGGCGATGAGCGCGATCGGCGCGTCATTGGAGAAGGAAACGGCGGACGCTCCCTTGCCGATCACGACGGTGCCATTGGTCGCGGATACGGTGTTCGCGGTCATGGGGATCTCCTATTCCTCGAATGCGATGAAGGCGCCCTGCCCGGCATGCGGCGGCACGACGATGCGCCCTGCCTGTCGGACAAATTCGACGTCGCTGTCAACAAGGCATTTCGCCGCCCGGTCGAGCGATGTGGTCTGGAGCACGTAGCCCTCGCCGAAGAGCCCGCGGCCTTTGCCCCGGGCCGGTACGCCGTAGAGGGTACGAAGCCCCTCTGATGTCAACACCGAAACCACGCCCTTCGCCGCCGGCACATCCATGCCGAAGGAGTGCGCGCGGGTCTCGCGGGTGGCAAGCGCGAGCTGCAGGTATTCCTGAAAATCGGTCGGGTTTTCCTCGCTCAGCACGACGGCTTTCAGGCCCGTCACGCCATTGGCATGCGCGGGTGCCGGCGGAAAGGGCGCGGCATTTACGCGCTCGCAGGCAAAGAAGAAGAAATCCGGCGCGCGAAGATCCGCGGCGAAGGCGAGGTGAAAGCTCGCGAGCGTCTCTGTTCCGTCGGGCTGCCTGACAGGGCGCGAGAAGGACAGCATCGGGCCGCCGGAGGAGCCGTGAGCGGTGAAGCGCGCATGATCTGCCGCCGCGCCCGTGCTCTTCAGCACCACCGCAGAAAGCCCGTCCGGCCCGTTGCGGAAGCGGAAGGCATGATCGCGCGCGACGAACATGTTGCTGGCCGTCACGGCATCCAGCACCAGCTCGCGGCTGTAGACGGCAAGCGGCTCGATATAGCTGTTGTCGGCGAAGAACACGCAGGCATTGGACGTGCCGAATGGATGACGGGCATCGGGTGCGACGGTGAAGCCCAGCGCTTCCAGCCGGGCGCGCGCGGTGCCGAGGTCGCAGACCGGCAGAACCAGATGGTCGATCGCGCGCACCGATTCCATTCTTCCTGCCCCTTCCGTTCCAGTCTCCGGACCTTTCGCGGGTCTCATACGCGCTTCCGCCGTGCTTGCAAACCGCGACGGCCTTGATTCCCGCTCTGTTCCATCCCTTTCTTTCACGTTTCAATCGATTAGATCAATGGATCATTAACGGTATTTTATGGACTTGCGGAACACAACTGGAACATATAGTGTCCGTTCTGGCTTTGTTTCCACGATTCTGGGGTATTCGGAAATGCTGACGCGCAAACAACAGGAATTGCTGCTCTTCATCCACGAGCGCATGAAGGAATCCGGCATTCCGCCCTCGTTCGACGAGATGAAGGATGCCCTCGACCTCGCGTCCAAATCCGGCATCCATCGGCTGATCACGGCGCTCGAGGAGCGCGGTTTCATCCGCCGCCTGCCGAACCGGGCGCGGGCACTGGAAGTGATCAAGCTGCCGGAAGCCTATACACCGACGCTGCGGCCTGCACGCGGCTTTTCGCCCAGCGTCATCGAAGGCAGCCTCGGGAAGCCCCAGCCCGCCCCTGCCCCCGCAAAGCCTGCGCCTCAGCCCGCCAATGATTCGAACACCATCGCCGTGCCGGTCATGGGCCGCATCGCCGCCGGTGTCCCGATCTCGGCCATCCAGAACAACACGCATGAGATTTCGGTGCCCGCCGAAATGCTCTCGAGCGGCGAACACTATGCGCTGGAGGTGAAGGGCGACTCGATGATCGATGCCGGCATTCTCGACGGCGATACGGTCATCATCCGCAACGTCACCAGCGCGACACCCGGCGATATCGTGGTGGCGCTCGTGGACGACGAGGAAGCCACGCTGAAGCGCTTCCGCCGCAAAGGCGCTTCCATCGCTCTGGAAGCCGCGAACCCAGCCTACGAGACCCGCATCTTCGCTTCAGACCGCGTGAAGGTGCAGGGCAAGCTGGTGGGGCTCATTCGTCGGTATCACTGAGTACGTCCTGAAGTCCGTCGGCCGCTTGCGGTTGAACGCCGGCTTCCGTCTGAACCGGGAAATTGCTGTCACTGATCAGTGACCGAACCTGTGGCGCGATCTTGGGCTTTTGCGTGCCGCTTCGCCAGTCGTAGGCTCGGAAGGCTTGCCACGGGCGGTTGACGGAGGAGAGTGACGCGGTGATCGCTGGCCGATAGGGATCTTCGGTGAAGCGGAGGGCAAGCGCGCCTGTTCGCCTCAAGGTCTCGCGGGTGATCAGAAGAGCGCCGCTCCTGCAAGCGTCGAAGCCGCGTGGGGCGTCCGCAATCACGATTGTGGCCATGTCGCAGGCAAGGCCGGTATAGATGCGATTGGCGAGGATCATCACCACGCCTTCGCCGGGGTAACGGGCCGCGCACCATGCAGCTTTCTTGCAGGCAAAGTGTCCGGGTTGAAGCCTGTTGAGGGTGGCATCGATAAAGAGCCGCTCTGCAATCTCGTCCTCGTCCGTCAGCGGGCGGTAACGGTCGTCCTTGGCATCGTGCCGGACATCAGGTGGCTCCGCCAGCAAGACCGGCTTTTCCATGTCCGTCGCCCTCAGCGCGCGCTGCCACTGGCCGAAGATGAAGTCCGGTGGTTTGGGCTGGTTGGGTGAGAGGCTGCCGGCTTTGACGAAGGCGGCGAGCAGGCCGTCTTCCGATATGACGAAATCCGGCCGCGGCTCTTTCGGCAGCGTCACCAGCAGGAGACAGCAGAGGCAAGCCACGATCGTTCCGGCAAGCCGCAGCCAGGTCCCTGTCT
>CAMFHT010000180.1 GCA_945952245.1 uncultured Rhizobium sp.
CCACGAGTCGATCTCCCCCCTTGTGGGGGAGATGCCTGGCAAGGCAGAGGGGGGTACCATCGCCAATTTCAAAGGAAGGCAAGCAGGAACCATCGCCAACTTCAAGGCATGGCACGCGGGTACCCACCGCTGCCAAAGCAGGGGAAGGCCCCCGCCTGGGCTGACTCACTTCGGAATCACTAGTTCCTTGCCCACCTTCAGCGCCCGCGGTTCCGGGTTGCCGTTGGCGGCGGAGAGTTTCTTCCAGTCGGAACCGGCGCCCAGATAGGTTTTCGAAAGGTCCCAGAGGGTATCGCCGTTCTCCACCACATGCGTCTTCGCACCCTCCGCGGAGGCCGATGAGGAAGCGGGGGCCGCTGCGGGGGCCGGTGTCGCTGGCGCGGCTGGTGTTGCGGGCTGGGCCGAACCTGCCGGTGCCTCGGCCGTCCCGCCTGCTGCTGCTGCCGCCGCGGCGATGCGGCCGTCGGTATAGGGCTTGTAAGGCTGGTTCTTGGCGAGGTAATTCGCAACGGTGTCTTCGAGGCTCGGGCCATAGTCATAGGCCTTCATGCCCTTGTCCTTGAAGACGGAATAGCCGTCGCCGCCGCCGCGCATGTAGTTGTTGGAGACAACCATGTAGGTCTTGCCCTCGTCGAGCGGCGCGAAGCCGTCGCCGGTCTTCACCTCCACGGAGGTGACGCGGCTGCCTGCAGGTTTGCCGGCGTCGAAGGCAAACTTGAGACCTGCGACCTGGGGGAAGCGGCCGGCACCCTCCTCGATCTTGCTCACGCCGTTTTCGAGCGCCGCCTTCACGTCAGCGCCCGTGAGTTCGAAGGTGGCGATGGTGTTCTGGAAGGGGAGAACGGTCAGCACCTCGCCCATGGTCACCGGGCCCTGGTCGATCGAGGCGCGAAGACCGCCGCCATTGGCGATCGCGATGGTCACGCCCTGATCCCTGGTGCGGTCCAGCATGGCATCCGCCACGAGATTGCCCATGGAGCACTCCTGCTGGCGGCACACCTCGCGGGAGCCGTCGATCGGCGCCGTCGCTTCGGCAACCACCTTCTTCCTGATCTCCTCGAGCGGCTTGGCAAGCTCCGCAACCCGGCTCTCGAAGCCGGAATGCGGCTGAACGCTTGAATCCAGCAGCTTCGGCGCACCGCTTGCGGATGTCACCACGCCCTTGTCGTCGAAGACGACCTTGAGATCGCCGAGATATTTCGAATAGGCATAGGCCGTCACGATCGGCACATCGACGCCAGCGGGGTTCTTCACCAGTGTCGGGTAGGGGCCAGCGGCCTTTTCGTCGGTGCTCGACAGCAGCGTATGACTATGGCCGCCGACGATCACGTCGATCCCATCGACGGCTGCCGCGATCTGCTTGTCACGCTCGTAGCCCACATGCGAGAGCAGCACGATGCGGTTGATGCCCTGGCCCTCGAGATCCTTCACCTGTTCCTTGAGTGTGGTGATCTCGTCGGCGAAGAGCACGTCCTTGCCGGGGGAGGAGGTCTCGTCCGTATCGGTCGCAAGCACGCCCACGATCGCCACCTTCTCGCCGCCGAAATCCTTGATGGCGTAAGGCTTGAACTTGCCGCTGACCGGTGTGTTGAGGCCGGCCAGCGTATTGGCCGAGATCATGGGGAACTTCAGCGCCGCGATGAACTTGGCGAGTTCCTCCGGTCCGTCGTCAAATTCGTGATTGCCGATCTCCATGGCGTCGAAGCCGATGCCGTTCATGAATTCGGCAATGGGCGCGCTCTTGTACTGGGTGTAGAACAGCGAGCCCTGGAACTGATCGCCGGCATCTAGCACCAGCACATGGCCATCCTTCAGCTCCGCCCTGCGCTGGTCGATGGCGGTCTTTACGCGCGCAATGCCGCCGAAGCATTCGTTCTTCTGGCTCTCTTCGGCGCTGCAGGTGGAATCATATTTGTTGATCGCCTCGATGCGCGAATGGAAGTCGTTGATATGCAGGATGTCGAGCTCGAAATCCGCCAGCGCGAAACCGGAGCTGAAACCCAGGAACACGGTTGCGAGCAATGCGGAACGGAAGGATGGGGACATCTTTGTTCTCCTTGTCTTCGTGATCGAAGTCTTCTTCATCGGAGTCTTGGTGAGGCGATCTCACCGGAAAACCATCATGGTTTCATGACAATTCGTGCCGAACCCTTCAGGGTTCGCGCCATCGCAGTCCTTGTCGCGGATGGCAGGGAGATGGTTTCATCGCTCAACCCCGGATGCAAGTGCAAATCCTGGACTTGTCGCAAGACAAAAAGAAAAGCCCCCGGCGATGCGGGGGCTTTCGGATTACGAAGAGGTGGCTTCGGGTCAGTTCGCGACGGTGCCGATCGGCGCGCCGTTGATGGCGACGGAAGTGCCTCCCGCTGCGGCGCGGCGGAGCGAGAACTGCGCACCGCTGTCTGAGGTGCAGTTCAGCTGGTCGGCGGTTGCGAGCTGGCAGTTTGCGCGCGACGTGGTCTTCTTGAGCGTCGAATAGAAGCTGATCTGGATGATGCCGCTCGGATCGGTCGAATAGGTACCGGACGCCATCACCGCATTGGTGCCATCGGAGGTGCGGGTGTTGAACGTGCCGCCAGAGAAGGTCGAGATCAGGCCGTTCGGATCGGTCCAGGCGCCTTCCACGGTCGGCGCGCGCACCGGCGCCGGAAGCGTACGCACTTCCCGCGTGGATTCGCAGCCTGCCAGCACCGAGGCTGCGGCGGCCAGGATGATGATCCCTTGTTTTTTCATGACGATCTCCCGCGATTCGAACGCTTGCTTAACGAAAACCATGGCGCGAAGGTTCAGGCGTGACAAGGCCGGGACACCGTTTTGTCAACGTCCCGGCCAAGCTTTTATTAAGGTTGTGGCTTAACGGACAAGAATGTTCCGGAACTGCCACGGATCGGAGGTGTCGATATCTTCGGGGAAGAGGCCCGGACGACCGTCGAGCGGCGTCCAGTCGGTGTAGTGGCCTTCGACCGGGCCGAGATAGGGCGACTGCACTTCGAGGCAGCGCTTGTAGTCCATCTCGTCGGCCTCGACGATGCCGGCCTTCGGGTTCTCGAGCGCCCAGACCATGCCGGCGAGAACGGCTGAGGTCACCTGCAGCCCGGTCGCGTTCTGGTAGGGGGCGATGCGGCGGGTCTCTTCGAGGGACAGCCGCGAGCCGAACCAGTAGGCGTTCTTGTCGTGGCCGTAGAGCAGCACGCCGAGTTCATCGATGCCATCGACGAGTTCGTTCTCATCGAGGACGTGCAGTTCCGGCTGCTGCTTGCCGCCATTGCCGAACATTTCGTGCAGCGAGAGCACGGCGTCATTGGCCGGATGGTAGGCATAGTGGCAGGTCGGGCGGAAGGTCACTTCGCCGTCCTTGTTGCGCACGGTGAAGAAGTCGGCAATCGAGATCGACTCGTTGTGGGTGACGAGGAAGCCATATTGCGGGCCCGGCGTCGGGCACCAGGTGCGCACGCGGGTGTTGGCGCCCGGCTGTTCCAGGAAGATGGCGGCCTTGTTGCCTTTCTTGTGCTTCTTGGCGTTCTTCGGCATCCACTTCTCGTGCGTGCCCCAGCCGAGTTCGGCAGGCTGCAGACCTTCCGAGATGAAGCCTTCGACCGACCAAGTGTTCCAGAACACGTTGAGCGGCTTCGGATTCTTGGTGCGCTGCGTGTCGCGCTCGGCAATGTGCACGCCCTTGACGCCGAGCTTCTTCATCAGCTTGGCCCAGCCTTCACGATCGTCCTGACCGGGTTCATCGATCTTGACGTTCATGTCCCTGGCGAGGTTGACGAGCGCCTGCTTGACGAACCAGGAGACCATGCCGGGGTTCGCGCCGCAGCAGGAGACGGCAGTGGTGCCGCCCGGGTTCTTTTCCTTTTCCTTGCGCACGGTTTCGCGCAGCGCATAATTGGTGCGCGAGGCATTGTCGGCTTCGGTATCGAAGTAGAAGCCGAGCCAGGGCTCTACCACGGTGTCGATGTAGAGCACGTCGAGCTTGCGGCACATCTTCATGATGTCGAGCGAGGACGTGTCGACCGAAAGGTTGACGCAGAAGCCCTGGCCTTCGCCTTCGGTGAGAAGCGGCTTCAGCAGGCTCTTGTAGTTGTCGCGGGTGACATAGTCCTTGATGTGCTTGATGCCGTGCTTCTCGAAGATCTCGGCATCGCCCGGATGCACCTTGGGATCGATCACTACCAGGCGGCTCTTGTCGAACTTGAAGTGGCGCTCGATCAGCGGCAGCGTGCCGCGACCGATGGAGCCGAAACCGATCATCACGATCGGGCCGGTGATTTCGCCATAAACCGGGTAGGATTGATCTGCCATTTTTGTCTGTTCTCCTGGAAACGAGCGGTTCTTCCGGCAATGGCCGGCAAAATAAGGCCTCTCAGGCGGAGTATTGCGCCTTTCAGCCGCCGTCAAGGCATATTCAGGGCCCCGGCCGGTCGGACCGCTTGTAGCCAAGGCTCATGACGATATTCCGACAAGCCGGGCCGGGATCAGCCCGCGCAGCGAATTGCCGAGAAAAAATGACCGCTTCGCCAGCATCTCGGGCAGGATCAGGGCCTCGCGCGCCCTGCCTTCCGCCAGAAGCTTCCCCCGCAGCACGCCGGCCAGCAGGCCGCAGGAAAGCGGCGGGGTCAGGAGGGAGCCGTCATCATCGGGAACGAAGAGCGAGGTGATCGTGCCTTCGCAGACCTCGCCATGCTCGTTGAGGAGCAGCACCTCTTCGGCTTCGTCAGCCGGGAATTCCGCGCGGGCGGTGTTATAGGCATCCCGCCGCGAGGTCTTGTGGCGGAGGAGGGGGTCTGTCGAGGAGAGGCGGGTTCCGGCGATTGCCGCCCTCCAGACTGCGCCTTCGGCCAGAGGCGCGAAGGGAGCATGGGTCAGCACGATCTGGCCGTCGGGAAAAAGCTCGAGCCGCACGCGTTTGCGGCCTTCGTCGCGGGGCACGTCTGCGCAGGCGGTCTCGAAGGCTTCGCGGGTGAAGGGAAGGCCGAGCGCCGCAGCCGACCGCAGCATGCGTGCTTCGTGCAGGTCGATGTCGACCAGCCCACCTTCCGGCTCGAAGCGCAGCGTTTCGATCAGCGAGAGCGGCGCATCGCTCATCGTGCGATCCGCTGGTCGCCCACGGCAAAGCGGGCCTTGAGCAGGCATTCCTCGTATTCGTCCTCGGCATTGGAATCGAAGACGATGCCGCCGCCGACGTTGAAGACCGCGCGGCCGCCCTCGTAGAGCGTGATGGTGCGGATCGCGACCGAGAAGCGCATGGCGCCTGCCGGATCGATGAAGCCGATCGCGCCGCAATAGATGTCGCGCGGGCCGGCTTCCAGCGCATGCAGGATCGACATGGCGCTCATCTTCGGCGCCCCGGTGACGGAGCCGCAGGGGAAGAGCGAGGCGAAGATGTCCGTGAGCCCCACCTCCGGCAAGAGCCGGGCCCGAACATGGCTCACCATCTGGTGCACGGTCGGGTAGGTCTCGATGTCGAAGAGCCTTGGCACGGAAAGCGTGCCGACCTCCGAAATCCGGGAAACGTCGTTGCGGAGCAGGTCGACGATCATGCGGTTCTCGGCCTGCGTCTTGATGTCCGCCTTCATGCCGTCGATGATTTCGGCATCCTCGACCGCATCCTTGCCGCGCTTGGCGGTGCCCTTCATGGGATGCGTCTCGATCCAGCGGTCGCGATCGACCTTGAAGAACAGCTCGGGCGAGCGCGAGAGGATCACCGGCCCGTCGAGATTGACGAGCGCACCATATTTCACCGGCTGCCGCTCGATCAGCGACCAGAAGGCGGCCTGCGGATCGCCCTTCCAGTGGGCCTCGATCGGCATGGTGAGATTGCATTGATAGGCATCGCCCTGGCGGAGATGCCAGTGCAGCTTGTCGAAGCGCTGGCGATAGGCCTCGAGATCCCAAGCCGCCCGCGGCTCCTGCAGGAAGGGCTCGTTCTCCACGCGCTGGACGGGGCGTGACAGGGCATGGCCGTCCTCCGCCGGCATGGAGAAGACGCCGAACTGCAGATAGGGCGTCTCCCTGCCGTCAACGGCGAAATCCGCGAGTTTCTCCTCGAAGAGGTGACCCGCTTCATAGGCCATGGCGCCGGCCAGCCACTTGCCCGCCGCCTGCGCCGCCTCCATCCGCTTCAGTGCCGGCAGGAATTCCTCGCGCCGGCGTGCCACGATGATCTCCTCCGGTTCGGAAAAGACCATGCACTGGCCGGCGGTGTCGTCACGGAACAGGACATAGGGGTTATGGTTTGTCATGCCCTATCTAGCGCTTCCAGCTCGTCGATCAGCCCTTCGATCATCGACAGGCCCTTGTTCCAGAACGACGGATCGGTGGCGTCGAGGCCGAAGGGGGCGAGCAGTTCGGAATGATGCTTCGTGCCGCCGGCTTTCAGGAGCTCGAAATACTTGTCCTGGAAGCCCGCCTCCGCCTTCTGGTAGACGGCGTAGAGCGAGTTCACCAGGCAATCGCCGAAGGCATAGGCATAGACGTAGAAGGGCGAGTGGATGAAGTGGGGGATATAGGCCCAGTAGGTCTCGTAGCCCTCGGAAATCCGGATTGCCGGCCCGAGGCTCTCTTCCTGCACGGAGAGCCAGATCCGGCCGATGTCGTCCGAGGTGAGCTCCCCTTCGAGCCGCGCGGTGTGCAGGCGGCGCTCGAACTCGTAGAAGGCGATCTGGCGCACGACCGTGTTGATCATGTCCTCGACCTTCTGGGCGAGCATGGCCTTGCGTTCGGCCTTGTCAGTGGTCTTGTCGAGAAGGGCGCGGAAGGTGAGCATCTCGCCGAACACCGAGGCCGTCTCCGCAAGCGTCAGCGGTGTCTGGCACATCAGCGCGCCCTGACCGGCGGCCAGCACCTGGTGCACGCCGTGGCCGAGTTCATGCGCGAGCGTCATCACGTCCCTCGGCTTGCCGAGATAGTTGACGAGGACATAGGGGTGCGCGGAGGGAACCGTCGGATGGGCGAATGCGCCCGGCGCCTTCCCCTCGCGTACCGGCGCGTCGATCCAGCCTTCCTTGAAGAAGCGGCCGGCAATTTCGGCCATTTCCGGCGCGAAGGCGCCATAGGCCGATAGCACGGTCTCCTGCGCGTCCTTCCACGGGATGACCGCATTCGGCGTTTCCGGCAGCGGCGCATTGCGGTCCCAGAAGTTCATCTGGTCCATGCCCAGCCACTTCGCCTTCATCTTGTAATAGCGGTGCGAGAGGCGCGGATAGGCGGCCTTGACGGCGGAGGCGAGTGCATCGACCACCTCGCGCTCGACGCGATTGGCGAGATGGCGGCTATCGGCAATGTCCTCGAAGCCGCGCCAGCGGTCGGAGATCTGCTTGTCCTGCGCCAGCGTGTTGGTGATCAGCGTGAAGGTGCGGATGTTGGCCTTGAATGTTTCGGCAAGCGCCATGGCGGCTGCCTTGCGCTTTTCCGTGTCCGGATCCTGCAACTGGTTCAGCGCCACTTCGAGCGGCACGTCCTCGCCCTCGATCCTGAAGCGCAGCGCGGCCATGGTCTCGTCGAAGAGGCGGTTGAAGGCGGCAGCGCCCGTCATGCCCTTTTCCATGAAGAGCTGCTCCAGCTTGTCGTCGAGCTGGAAGGGTTTGTCCTTCCGGAGATCCACGATCCACGGCTTGTAGTGGCCGGTCTTCGCATCGCGCGCGATCGCGGCATCGATCAGGGCGTCGTCCACGCGGTTGAGTTCCAGGGTGAAGAAGAGAAGGTGGGTGGAAAGCGCCGTCAGCTTCGCCTGCACGTCGCCATAGAGCTTGCCGTTTGCGGGATTGGTGGTGTCGGAGAAATAGGTGAGGCCCGCGAAGGAGGAGATGCGGCCGAGAATATCGTCCAGCGCCTCGTATTCGGCGATCGCGCACCCGAGGCCTTCCGCGCCATCCTTGCGGGCAGCCTCTTCCAGCTTGCCCTTCCATTTTCCCTCGAAGGCCTTCGCATCGGCGGCCGCCTTTTCGAGATCGGCCTTGAAGGAAGGATCGGAGGCGGAGGGGTAGAGATCGGAAAGCTTCCAGACGGGCAGGTCGCCGAGCGCGCTCGCTGCTGCGGCATCGGCGGGGGAGCGGGGGAAAGCTTGGTTCCGGATCATTCGGTGTCCTCGGGCTTTGATGCCGGGTAGGGGCCCGGCGCATGCGGATGAAAGGACCACAGATGTATTGCCTGACATGCCGTCCGGCAAGGCATGGCGCCCGTC
>CAMFHT010000181.1 GCA_945952245.1 uncultured Rhizobium sp.
GGCTGCCTGACGCCCACGTGCAGGCGCCGACGGCCGGTTCGGTCGTGCTGGCGGCGGTGCTTCTGAAGATGGGGGGCTACGGCTTCCTGCGCTTCAGCCTGCCGATGTTCCCGGTCGCCTCGATGCACCTGACGCCCTTCATCTTCACCCTGTCGGCCATCGCCATCGTCTACACCTCGCTCGTGGCGCTGGCGCAGACCGACATGAAAAAGCTGATCGCCTATTCCTCCGTCGCGCACATGGGCTACGTCACCATGGGCATCTTCGCGGCGAACCAGCAGGGCGTGCAGGGCGCGATCTTCCAGATGATCAGCCACGGATTCGTCTCGGGGGCGCTCTTCCTCTGCGTCGGCGTGATCTACGACCGCACCCATACCCGCGAGATCGCGGCCTATGGCGGCCTCGTCAACAACATGCCGAAATATGCCGTCGCCTTCATGGTCTTCACCATGGCGAACGTCGGCCTTCCCGGCACCTCGGGCTTCATCGGCGAATTCCTGACGCTCATCGGCGCCTTCCGGGCAAACACCTTTGTGGCGCTCTTTGCCGCAACGGGCGTCATCCTCTCCGCCGGCTATGCGCTCTGGCTCTACCGCCGGGTCGTCTTCGGCGCGCTGGAAAAGGAAAGCCTGAAGAGCCTTCTCGATCTTTCCGGCCGTGAGCGGGCAATCCTCTACCCGCTGATTGCCGCCACGATCTTCTTCGGTGTCTATCCGGCGCCGATCTTCGATGCCACCGCAGCATCGGTCGACCAGCTGGTCCACCACTATGCGGCGGCGGTAGAAGCCGCGCAAAAAGTCGCGGCTCTGGTGAATTGAGGACAGGACCTTTTGGACATGATTGCTGAAACCCTCAACGCAAGTCTTCATCTCACCTCGCCGGAAATCATCCTCGGCGTCGGCGCGCTCGTGCTCCTCATGGTCGGCGTTTTCGCCGGCGAGCGCTCGGGCGGCCTCGTCACCACGCTGGCGATCCTGCTCCTGATCGCAACGCTGGGCTGGCTCGTCGTGACCCCGCTCGAAGGCCTGGCCTTCGGCGGCGTCTACAAGGCGGATGCCTTCTCGCGCTACATGAAGATCGCGGCGCTTGCCGCCGCCATCGTCTCGCTGTTCATGGCAGGCACGCGGGCCAAGGCCGAGTCGCTCGAACATTTCGAGTTCCCGGTTCTCGTCGTGCTCTCCACGCTCGGCATGATGCTGATGATCTCGGCCAACAACCTGATCTCGGTCTACATGGCGCTGGAACTCCAGTCGCTGGCGCTCTACGTGCTCGCCGCCATCAACCGCGACAACCTGCGCTCCACGGAAGCGGGCCTCAAGTATTTCGTGCTCGGTGCGCTTTCCTCCGGCATGATGCTCTACGGCATGTCGCTGGTCTACGGCTTTACCGGCAATACGGGCTTCACCGAAATCGCGGCCGCCCTGTCCGCCGAAACCCGCTCGCTGGGCTTCGTCTTCGGCCTGGTCTTCGTGCTCTCGGGCTTCGCGTTCAAGATCTCGGCTGTGCCGTTCCACATGTGGACGCCGGACGTTTACGAGGGCGCGCCAACCCCGGTCACCGCCTTCTTCGCCGGAGCGCCGAAGATCGCCGCGATCGCCATGCTGACCCGCATCGCGCTCACCGCCTTCGAGCCCGTCTTCCACGACTGGCAGCAGGTCATCGTCTTCATCTCGATCGCATCCATGGTGCTCGGCTCCTTCGCCGCGATCGCGCAGAAGAACATCAAGCGCCTGATGGCCTATTCCTCGATCGGCCATATGGGCTATGCGCTGGTGGGCCTCGCCGCCCATAACGAGACGGGCGTTTCGGGCCTCATCACCTACATGACGATCTACGCGGCCATGACGCTCGGCACCTTCGCCATCATCATATCCATGCGGGATGCGAACGGTGCGCCGACCGAGAACATCGACGATCTCGCCGGCCTGTCCAAGACCAGCCCGTTCATGGCGCTGGTGCTGACGGCGCTGATGTTCTCGCTCGCCGGCATTCCGCCGCTTGCAGGCTTCTTCGCGAAGTACTTCGTCTTCGTTGCCGCCATGAATGCGCATCTCTATGCGCTGGCCATCATCGGCGTCGTGGCCTCGGTCGTGGGTGCCTTCTACTACCTGCGTATCATCAAGGTCATGTGGTTCGACGCGCCGAAGGGCAATTTCGTCGCCGCACCCGCAAGCCTCAAGCTCGTCTATGGCCTGTCCGGCCTGTTCGTGACGGCCTATGTGCTGTTCGGCGGCATGCTCGGCACTGCGGCTGACGTCGCGGCCAAAGCCCTGTTCTGATGGGTGTGACTTCAAAGGGACGGAACCCGGCAGACGGGTTCCGTCACGAAGCCCTCGGCGATGTGGGCTCCACGAATACCGAATGTCTTCTGCGCGCCCGCAGCGGCGATCCTGGCAATCTCTGGATCACGGCGGAGCGGCAGACGGGCGGGCGCGGCCGCCGCGGCAGGGCCTGGGTGTCCGAAGCCGGCAATCTCTACGCTTCCCTTCTCGTCATCGATCCGGCACCGCTGCCGAACCTCGCCTCGCTGCCTCTGGCGGTCGCGGTTGCCGTGCACGATGCGGTGCGCCGCGTGCTGCCGCTCGATGCGCCGCCGCTCGAGATCAAGTGGCCGAACGACCTCTTGATCGGGCGGAAGAAGGCGAGCGGCATCCTGCTCGAAGGGGAAAAGCTGCCGGACGGGCGCCATGCGCTGGTGATCGGCATCGGCATCAACTGCGCCTTCAAGCCGGAGGGCACGCCCTATCCGGCCACTTGCCTTGCCGAAGAGGGAGCCCATGTCTCCCCGCAGGAACTGTTCACCTATCTTTTCGTCAGCATGGCGGATATGCTTTCCCTCTGGAATGGCGGGGCAGGCATTTCTGCCATCGTGGATCGCTGGCGCGGCCATGCCTGCGGCATCGGCGAGCGCATCACGGTCAATCTGCCGGACCGGTCGGTAAGCGGACTATTCAGGGGCATCGGCGCCGATGGCGTGCTGATGCTCGATACCGGTGCGGGGCAGGTGATGCCGATCGCAGCCGGTGACGTGTTTTTTGAATGATGATCGGATCGAGTTGAGAATGGACAAGAAGGACGAACTGGTTTTCGTGCCGCTGGGTGGCGTGGGCGAAATCGGCATGAATCTCGCACTCTATGGCTATGGCCCCGCGGACAAGCGGGAATGGATCATGGTCGATTGCGGCGTGACCTTTGCCGGGCCCGACCTGCCGGGGGTGGACCTCGTCCTGCCCGATATCGGCTTCCTCGCCCGCGAGCGCAACAACCTCAAGGCCATCATCATCACCCATGCCCATGAGGATCACTATGGCGGCCTGCAGGATCTCTGGCCGGGCCTGAACGTGCCGGTCTATGCCTCGGGCTTCACGGCGGGCCTCCTGGAAGCGAAGCGCGATTATGAGAACGGGCGGGCGGAAATTCCGGTCACCAACTTCAAGGCGGGCGACCGTATCCATGTCGGTCCCTTCGAGATCGAGGCCGTGGCCGTCAACCACTCCATCCCGGAGCCGATGGCGCTTGCGATCGGCACGCCGCTCGGCAAGGTGATCCACACCGGCGACTGGAAGATCGACGCCAACCCTTCGCTCGGGCCGCTGACGGACGAGGCGCGGCTGCGCGAGCTCGGCCATGAAGGCATCCTTGCGCTGCTCTGCGACAGCACCAATGCCATGCGCGAGGGCGTGTCGCCGTCCGAGGAACAGGTCTCGGAAAGCCTCGAGAAGATCATCGGCGAGGCCGAGGGCAGGGTGGCGTTCACCACCTTCTCCTCGAATGTCGGCCGCATCCGCTCCATCGCGCGCGCGGCCGAAGCCGCTGGCCGCGAAGTGCTGCTGCTCGGATCCTCGCTCAAGCGCGTGGTCAACGTCGCCCGCGATTGCGGCCTGATGGAAGGCGTCGCACCCTTCATCGCCGAGGACGAATACGGCTACATCCCGCGCGACAAGGTCGTCGTCATCATGACCGGCAGCCAGGGCGAAGCACGGGCGGCCCTTGCCAAGATCTCGCGCGACGAGATGCGGCACGTGGCGCTTTCGGCGGGGGATACGGTCGTCTTCTCCTCCCGCGCCATTCCCGGCAACGAGAAGGCGCTGCAGGACATACGCAATGCGCTGATCGAGCAGGGCGTCAAGATTATCACCGACGCGGAAGCGCTGGTGCACGTCTCCGGCCACCCGCGCCGCAGCGAACTGCTGCAGATGTACGACTGGATCCGACCTCAGATCCTCGTGCCCGTGCATGGCGAGGCGGCACACCTGACGGCGCAGGCCGAGCTGGCGAAATCCGCGGGCATTGCCCAAGTACCGCGCGTGCGCAATGGCGACATGCTGCGGCTCGCGCCGGGCCCGGTCGAAATCGTCGACGAAGTGCCGCATGGCCGAATCTTCAAGGATGGCAAGCTGCTTGGCGATTACGACGAACTCGGCATCGGCGAACGCAAGAAGCTTTCCTATGTCGGCCATGTCGCGGTCAACGTGCTGGTGGACAGCCGCTATGACATCATCGACGAGCCGGATGTGGTGACCAACGGCCTGCCGCTCTACGACGTCGAGGGCGACGATCTCGATGACGCCGTCTTCGATGCGGTCGTCGGTGCGATCGAGAGTATTCCCCGCGCGCGGAGGAAAGATCTCGAGATGGTGCGAGAAGCGGTGCGCCGCTCGGTCCGCTCGGCGGTCAACGAGGTCTGGGGCAAGAAACCCATGGTGACGGTGTTCCTGACCAAAGTCTGATTGCGGTCCTGCAACGGTTCTCGCTATGGAGAGCCGTTGATTCTTTTTTAAAGGATGCGCCGGCAAGCCGCTGAAGCGACTCATGAAACGCATCATGCCACGGAGTTCACCATGCTTGGCCGCGTCAATCATGTCGCCATTGCCGTCCCGGACATGCAGAAGGGCATCGCCGCCTATCGCGACACGCTCGGCGCGCGCGTCTCTCAGGTCCAGCAGCTGCCCGAGCATGGCGTCAGCGTGGTCTTCGTGGAGCTGCCGAACACCAAGGTGGAACTGCTGGAACCGCTGGGCGAGGGCTCGCCCATTGCCGCCTTCCTGGAGAAGAACCCCTCCGGCGGCATGCACCACATCTGCTACGAAGTCGACGACATCCTCGCCGCCCGCGACCAGCTCAAGGCTGGCGGCGCCCGCGTGCTGGGCGATGGCACGCCGAAGATCGGCGCGCACGGCAAGCCCGTCCTCTTCCTCCACCCCAAGGATTTCTTCGGCACGCTGATTGAGCTGGAAGAGGTTTGACCCACTGCGCCCATTCAGCGCAGGCCGGCCTCTTTACGGACGCGATCCGAAACAATAGGTAAGGCTGACGACAGTTAGAGCCGACAGGGGCCGACCATGCCGCTTTTCACCATGTTCGCGATCTATTTCATCGTCTGGTGGATTGCGCTCTTCGCCTGCCTGCCGGTCGGCGTGCGCACGCAGGCGGAGGCCGGTGACGTGGTGCCTGGAAGCGCGGAAAGCGCGCCGCACAGGTTCCAGTTCTGGAAGGTGATCGGGCTGACCACGATCGTCTCCGCCGTCATCTGCGGCATCTGGTATGTCGCCGTGCATTATTTCGGGATGGGGCTCGATTCCCTGCCGAACATCGTTCCGGACAATACGCGGAACCAGTAAGCAGTGTCATTCGAGGGGTGCGGTAAGCGCAAAAAAAAACAAGGCGTAAAACGCCTTGTTTCCGAAGTTTCGCGTGACCTTATAACCGTTGCCGGGGCTGCGATTTAACGCGCCTAAGATCCAATCCTCCCAAGACTTGACCGCGAGAATGGCAGGAATTTGAACTCCTTGCCTGTTTTGTGGGCAGACACTAGCCCAAGGTTTAGGCCTTGTCACCCCCTAATTTGCATTTTTGCACCAGGTCCAGAAAATTTTCATGTTGACAAATTTCTGCCATACGCGATGGCAAATGCTCTTCATGTCTGCGGCCGATTGCCGCTTGCCAAATCGCAGGAACTGCGGCTGGGAGCTGCTTGCAAATTCCTGTCCCGCCTTTGCATTCGGGTTTTCTTCCGCCATCGAAGCGGCTATGAACAAGCCCGAGTTCACCGATGATGCGCCGCGATTCCTGATCAAGAATTTGCCGCGCCCCTTTCTTTGGAAGCCAATATGCGCCTGTCTCGCTATTTCATGCCGATCCTCAAGGAAAATCCCAAGGAGGCGGAAATCGTTTCCCACCGTCTCATGCTGCGCACCGGCATGATCCGGCAGCAGAGCCAGGGGATCTACAGCTGGCTGCCGCTCGGCAAGCGCGTGCTGGACAAGGTGAACCGCATCATCCGCGAGGAGCAGGATCGCGCCGGCGCCATCGAGCTCCTGATGCCGACCCTGCAGTCGGCAGAGCTCTGGCAGGAATCCGGCCGGTACGATGCCTATGGCAAGGAAATGCTGCGCATCAAGGACCGCCAGGAACGTCCCATGCTCTACGGCCCGACGAACGAGGAAATGGTCACGGACATCTTCCGCTCCACGGTCAAGTCCTACAAGAGCCTGCCGCTCAACCTCTACCACATCCAGCTGAAGTTCCGCGACGAGATCCGTCCGCGCTTCGGCACCATGCGCTCGCGCGAATTCCTGATGAAGGATGCCTATTCCTTCGACCTCACCCGTGAAGGCGCGGAGCACTCCTACAACAAGATGTTCGCGTCTTACCTGCGCACCTTCTCGCGCATGGGCCTGCGCGCCATTCCGATGCGTGCAGATACGGCCCCGATCGGCGGCCATCTCAGCCATGAGTTCATCATTCTCGCCGATACCGGCGAGTCGGAAGTGTTCTGCCACCGGGATTTCGTGAACTTCGACATTCCGGCCGCAGACACCGACTTCGACGACGTGGCCGGTCTCAAGGCCATCTTCGAAAAGTGGACGTCGGTCTACGCCGCGACCTCCGAAATGCATGACGAGGCAGCCTTCGACGCGATCCCGGATGGCGAGCGCCTTTCCGCCCGCGGCATCGAAGTGGGCCACATCTTCTATTTCGGCACCAAGTATTCCGAAGCCATGGGTGCCAAGGTGCAGGGTCCCGACGGCAAGGAGCACATCGTTCACATGGGATCCTACGGCATTGGGCCGACGCGCCTCGTGCCCGCCATCATCGAAGCCTCGCATGACGAGAACGGCATCATCTGGCCGGCCTCCGTCGCGCCCTTCGATGCGGTGCTGATCAACATGAAGGCGGGCGATGAAGCCTGCGACAAGGCCTGCGATTCCATCTATGCCGCGCTCGCCAAGGCCGGCAAGGACGTGCTCTACGACGACACGGACGACCGCGCCGGCCAGAAGTTCGCGACCGCCGACCTCATCGGCGTGCCGGTGCAGATCATCGTCGGCCCGCGCTCGGTGGCCTCGGGCGAAGTCGAACTCAAGGACCGCAAGACCGGCCATCGCGAGACGATGACCATCGAAGCGGCCATCAACAAGATCCTCGGCTGATCAGGGATAGGACGTCGACATGGCGGTGAAGGCAGCGGCGGGTGAGGCAGCCCCTTCGGCGAAAGCCGCAAAGGGCAAACCATTCTCGGCATTCGAACGGATGGTGGCCTGGCGCTATCTCCGTGCGCGGCGGAAAGAGGCCTACATCTCCGTCATCGCAGGCTTTTCCTTCATCGGCATCATGCTGGGGGTCGCGACGCTCATCATCGTCATGGCCGTGATGAACGGGTTTCGCACGGAACTGATCTCGCGCATCCTCGGCCTGAACGGCCACATGATCGTCTCGCCGATCGACAGCCCGCTCGACAACTACGCGGATCTCGCCACCAAGTTCTCCGGCGTGCCGGGCGTGACGCTGGCGCTTCCCATGGTGGAAGGCCAGACGCTCGCCTCCGGCAAGGGAGGGGCAGGCACCGGCGCCTTGGTGCGGGGGCTGCGCGCCGAGGACATGGAAAAGCTCAAGGTCGTCGCCAACAACATCAAGTCCGGCGACATGGTGGGCTTCGCCTCGGGCGACGGGGTGCTGATCGGAACCCGAATGGCGGCCGAACTCGGCATCGGGGCGGGGGACCAGATCACGCTCATCTCGCCGGAAGGCGACGTGACGCCCATGGGCATCAATCCCCGCGTCAAATCCTACCGAGTCTCCGGCCTGTTCGAGGTCGGCATGTCGGAATATGACAGCGGCATCATCTTCATGCCTCTCGAAGAAGCGCAGCTCTATTTCAATGCCGAGGGGATCGTGC
>CAMFHT010000182.1 GCA_945952245.1 uncultured Rhizobium sp.
CGCCCGACATGTCGCCGACGCCGGCGACCGTGAAGGGCGTCGTCTGGATGTCGATATCCATCTCGCGGAAGTGGCGCTTCACGGCCTCCCAGGCGCCACGCGCGGTAATCCCCATCTTCTTGTGATCATAGCCGGCGGAGCCGCCGGAGGCGAAGGCATCGTCCAGCCAGAAGCCGGCTTCCTGCGCCAGCGCATTGGCGGTATCGGAGAATGTCGCCGTACCCTTGTCGGCTGCCACGACGAAATAGGGATCGTCGCCATCGAGGCGGACCGTATCTTTGGGCGGCACGATGCCGGCGGCGTCGATGTTGTCGGTGATGGAAAGCAGGGTGCGAATATAGGTCTTGTAGGCAGACGTTCCGGCTGCGAAGACTTCGTCGCGGCTGCCGCCGACCGGCAGTTGCTTCGGGAAGAAGCCGCCCTTCGCCCCGACCGGCACGATCACGGCGTTCTTCACCTGCTGCGCCTTCACGAGGCCCAGCACCTCCGTGCGATAGTCCTGCGCGCGATCCGACCAGCGGAGGCCGCCGCGGGCAACCTTTCCGAAACGCAGGTGTACGCCTTCGACTTCGACGCCATAGACGAAGATCTCGCGGAACGGCCGCGGCTCCGGCAGGCCTTCAAGCACGTGCGGGTCGAGCTTGACGGCAAACATCGCCTTCGGCGTACCATCGGTGTTCTTCTGGAAGAAATTTGTCCTGAGCGTCGCCTGTATGGCATTGACGTAGCGGCGCAGAATCCGGTCTTCGTCGAGGCTCGGAACGGCGGCAAGGGCTGCCTCGATCTCGTCGGCATGATCGGCAGATCGCTTCGCCCTGGCCTTTTCCGAAAGCTTCGGGTCCAGCCGGTCCTGGAAGAGATCGAAGATGGAGGCAGAAATGGCCGGATACTTGGCCAGCGTCTCGGCGATGTAATCCTGCGAATAGGCGATGCCGGCTTGCCTGAGGTAGCGGGCATAGGCTCTGAGAACCATGACCTGCCGGGCAGAGAGCCCGGCGAGCAGCACCAGCCGGTTGAACGTGTCGTTGTCGATGCGGCCGTGGAATGCGTCGAGGAAGGCTTCCGTCAGCTTTGCCCCGTGGGTTGCGAGGTCGACCGGTGCGCCGCTCTTTGGCTCCAGTTCCATGGCATGCAGGACGACGAGCTTCTCCGTCCCATCGCGTCCCGTGCATTCGATGTCGAAGGTACGCTCGCTGATGACGTTGAAGCCCAGATGTTCGAGCAGAGGGACCCGGCGCGAAAGCGCAAGGTCACCGCCTGCATGAAAGATGCGGAGCGTCAGCAGTTTCGCATCATCCGGGCGCGGCTTGAAGACGACGCTGATCGGAGCACCCTTGAAGCAGGCAAGGATGTGGTCGAGGTCGGCAACCGTTTCCTCCGGCGTGAATGCTTCCTCGAAAGCCTGGCTGACCGCGATCCGAGGCGCGTCTTCGCCGGCCAGAGTGTCGAAGCGCTCGGTCCAGCGGGCAGTGATCTCGCGAATCGCGTCCTCGAGCCTGGCCTGCGGAATGCGCGGTGTCTTGCCAGCCGAGCGGCCGATGATGAAGTGAACGCGCGCGACGCCGCCTTCCGGGAATGCCGGATAATAGGCGGAGACGCGGCCGTCATAGATGGTCTTCAGATACGTGCCAATTTTTTCCCGGACAGCGGAATTATAGTCTTCGCGCGGCACGTAGACGAGAACCGAGACGAACCGGTCGAAGTGATCGATGCGCGGCAGCACGCGCACGCGGGGCCGGTCGGAAAGATCGTTGATCTGCTCGGCGAAGCCAGCAAGCAGCCCCGTGTCGATCTGGAAAAGATCGTCGCGTGGATAGGATTCCAGCGTGTTCTGCAGCAGGCGGCCGGAATGGCTTGCGGGATCGAATCCGAAATGATCGACGATCTTGTCGATCTTGCGCCTGAGAAGCGGGATCTGCGACGCCTGGCCGGTATAGGCGCTCGAGGTGAAGAGACCGACGACGCGCAGCTCGCCGGTGACGTTACCTTGGTCATCGAAGCGCTTGATACCGATATAGTCCATATAGGCGCGGCGGTGGACGACGGACTTGACGTTCGCTTTGGTGACGATGATGAAGTCCGGCCCCTGCAGAAATTCCAGGATCTCGGGCGTGGTCGTGACCGCGTCCTTGCCTTGGCGGAGCACCAGCACGTCCGGATCGGAGAGGATGCCAAGGCCGGCACCCCGTCCACGCTCCACCTTCGCCTTGGCGCCCTTGCCGGAATAGATGTATTCGCGCATGCCGAGGAAGGTGAAATTGTCCCGGCGCAGCCATTCCAGGAAGGCGAGCGTTTCGTCCCGCTCCGCCTTCCGGCGGCCTGCCTGGTATGTCTTCAGATCCTCGACGGCGCCATCGAGAAGAGCCAGCATGGGCTTCCAGTCGGCGATCGCGCCGTGAACCTGCTCGAGCACCGTTCCAATCCTTTTGACGAGATCATCCGCCTGGGAAGCGCTCAGCGGTGCAAGATGAAGCTGGATATGGCTGATGGCGTTGCCCTTGTCGTCGCCTTCATCCGGCAGGAACGGCCCGAACCGCCCGTCCTCATGCTTGATCAGGATCGGATGGACGGCGAGAAAGATGTCGCGATAGGTGGATGTCACCTCCCCCATCACGGAATCATAGAGGAAAGGCATATTGTGATCGGTGACCGAGAGAACGCTGACGGCGGAGCCGTGGAGCTCCACATGCTCGACCGTACCAACGGTTACGCGCGCGGCACTGCCATCCCAGCTATCCACTTCCGCGGCGGCATGAATCGCGGATTGTGCAAGCATTTCCGGCGAATAGGCTTCGAGATCATCATTGCTGGCATGGCCGAAGAGGAGCCCGGGATCCAGGTGACGGCTCTCGGCCGCAAGGGCGATCTTGCGGGCATTTTCGATGAGCTTGTCACGTTTCGGATTATTGCGGGCTCCCATGGGATCTCCTCCTAGGCGGGAATGATGCGTATCTCCGGCGCTGGCCGGGAATCACAGGTGACGCGGATTTTAAGGGGCCGCTCCTGCTCTTTCTGACCAAATTCCAGCATATTTACTGCTTTATCGACCATTTTTGCTGCAAATTCTTAAAAAATGCCGCGGATTCGCAGGAGTTTGGAAATATATCGCGGTTCTGCCTTTTACCTGTTCACGTTGACATGGCAGCGGAAATGCCAGCATGTCACGGCAATGTTGGAAAGAGGCCTTAAGGCAGCTTCGCGCGCCACGGTTCGATAATGTGCGGAGTCGAGAGGAACAGGACATGACGGACAGGGGCGAAAAGGGCGCCGTGATTTCGATCTCCAGCCACGTCGTGCGTGGATCGGTCGGAAACCGCGCCGTCGTCTTTGCGCTCGAAACCCTGGGCTACCCGGTCTGGGCGCTGCCGACCGTCGTGCTTCCCTGGCATCCCGGCCACGGCCCGTCGACACGCATGACCTTCGGCGCCGACGAGTTCGACCGCACGATCGACGATCTGCTGCGCGCCCCCTGGCTCGGCGAGGTGAAGGCGGTCCTCTCAGGTTATCTCGCGAATGCGGCGCAGGCCCGCTCGATCGCGCGGCTCGTTTCCGGCCTTCGGGAAAAGCGGCCCGAAGTGTTCTACGCCTGCGACCCCGTCATCGGCGATCTCGGCGGGCTATACGTGGCCGAGGAAACGGCGATTGCAATCAGGGATCAGCTCATTCCGCTCGCCTCGCTCGCAACGCCAAACCGGTATGAGCTGGCCTGGATGGCCGGCTGCGATCTTGAAAGCAATGCCGCCATCATGGAGGCAGCACTCGCGCTCGGGCCGCCGCGTATGCTGGTCACGTCTGCGGTCCCGATGATGGCCGGCGGTACAGGCAATCTCTACCTTTCCGGGCGAACGGCGCTTCTTTCGGAGAACAGGCTCGTGGAGAACGCGCCGAATGGCCTCGGCGATCTGACCGCTGCCGTATTCCTGGCACGCCTTCTCGAAGGGGCGTCGGAAGAGAAGGCCCTTCAACTCGCCACCGCTTCCGTATTCGAAATCCTGGCGCGGACAGCCAAGGTGGGCGGCGACGAGCTGGCGCTCGAAACCCATGCGGCGAGCCTTGTCAATCCCATGGCCATGGTCCAGACGCGGAAACTGCTCCACCCGGCGCAGCGCCGCAGAAGCTGAGGCGGGAACCCCTGATATGCTGGGTATTCTGCCGCGCTGCGGTTGATCTCCCTGGCATCTGGCTATAGGTCTTTTGCCATGCACACTTTTCCTTCCTATCTCCTCGACGGCTACCGCAACTTCATGACCGCCCGCTACAGCGGCGAGCGGGACCGGTACCGGATCCTGGCGGATAATGGCCAGCAGCCGAAAACGCTTGTCGTTGCCTGCTGCGACTCGCGCTCGGCGCCCGAGACCATCTTTGATGCTGGCCCAGGAGAGCTCTTCGTGGTGCGAAACGTCGCGAACATGGTTCCGCCCTATGAACCAGACGGCACCTATCACTCCACGTCGGCGGCACTGGAATTTGCGGTCCAGTCGCTGAGGGTCAAGGATATCGTGGTCATGGGTCACGGCCGCTGCGGCGGTATCCGGGCTGCCCTAGATCCGAATGCAGAGCCGCTTTCACCGGGTGATTTCATCGGCAAATGGATGGGCCTCGTCAGCACGGCAGCCGAGCAGATCCAGAACAACGACGTCATGACGCCGGTAGAGCGGCAGACGGCGCTGGAGCGTGTGTCGATCCGCAATTCCATCGCCAATCTCAGGACCTTCCCATGCGTGAAAATCCTGGAAGAGCGCGGCAAGATCAACCTGCATGGCGCCTGGTTCGACATTTCCACCGGGGAGCTCTGGGTCATGGACGGCAAGACCGGTGACTTCGTCAGACCGGAAGTCTGATCGTCATCCCCCTGAAAACAAGAAAGACCGGCTCGAGGCCGGTCTTTTTTTGTTTTACTCCGAAGAGCTTATTCCAACCCGTCGATACGGGCGCCGATATAGGCAATCGCCTGCTGGTAGACGGTCGCGGCGTTCCAGCCTTCCAGCGCCGCAAAACTCGGCTCGCCCGGCTGATACCCCGCACCAGGCTGCCAGCCATGGCCGCGCAGGAAGTTGGCGGTCGAGGACAGGGCATCGGCACGCGAGCGGACGAGATCGATATGCCCGTCGCCATCGCCATCGACACCGAAACGGACGACGTTGAGCGGCAGGAACTGTGTCTGGCCGATTTCGCCATGGGCGGCGCCGCGGGCATTCGGATCCAGGTTGCCGGCGGCAACGAGTTTCAGCGCCGCATAGAGCTGTTCCGTGAAATAGGCCGAGCGGCGGCAGTCATAAGCCAGCGTCGCGACGGCCGACATGGTGTGCTCGGTGCCCATATAGCTACCGAAACCGGTTTCCATGCCCCAGATTGCGATCAACGGGCCGGCTGGAACGCCGTAGCGCTGCTCGATCCGGGCGAACAGGGCGGCATTGGCCCGCTTCACCGACTTGCCGCGCGAGATGATCGCCTGCCCGCCGCGCTTTTTCATGAAGGCGTCGAAGGTGAGCTTGAAGCTTTTCTGACCACGATCGGCACGGATCGTGCCCTTGTTGTACTGAACATTGGCAAAGGCGCGGTCAAGGACGGAGGGGCTTACGCCTTGGCCTGTGGCCTCCTGCTTGAACTCCTCCACCCATTGCGGAAAGGCTGCGCCCGTGCTCGAGCATTGAGCTGCAAGGCCAAGGCCTGGCAATGCCGCCAAGATTCCGGCTGCGATCAGAATGGACTTCAGTTTCATGCCCGTGCGCATTGGTGTCCCTGTTCTCTATGATACCCGGTTCGAAGCTCCACCCTGGCCAGAACCAGACTTGCGCCCTCAAAACCGGCAAAAGCTCCGCATGTTCCCTGAGGAATTGCGAAGCTTTTAACTAAAACTGTTTACCAAACGGTA
This sequence comes from uncultured Rhizobium sp., assembly GCA_945952245.1. GTDB lineage: Bacteria > Pseudomonadota > Alphaproteobacteria > Rhizobiales > Rhizobiaceae > Gellertiella. The sequence continues at coordinate 5,876 of CAMFHT010000182.1, forward strand.
ATCAGGCGGCCTGTTTGCGGCTCTTGATGAGGCCGCGATTGATCAGAAGTTCAGCGATCTGCACCGCATTGAGGGCCGCGCCCTTGCGGAGGTTGTCCGAGACCACCCACATGTTCAGGCCGTTTTCGACGGTTGCGTCCTCACGGATGCGCGAGATGTAGGTCGCGTCTTCGCCAGCACTTTCATAAGGCGTGATGTAGCCGCCGTTCTCGCGCTTGTCGATCACCTGGCAGCCGGGCGCATCGCGCAGGATGTCGCGAGCCTGGTCGGCGGTGATCTCGTTCTCGAACTCGATGTTTACAGATTCGGAGTGGCCGATGAAGACCGGTACGCGCACGGCCGTGCAGGTGACCTTGATCTTCGGGTCGAGCATCTTCTTGGTCTCGGCGAGAACCTTCCATTCTTCCTTCGTATAACCGTCTTCCATGAACACGTCGATGTGCGGGATCACGTTGAAGGCGATGCGCTTGGTGAACTTCTTGTTTTCGATCGGGTCGGCCACGAAGACGGCGCGGGTCTGGTTGAACAGCTCGTCCATGCCATCCTTGCCGGCGCCGGAAACCGACTGATAGGTCGAGACGACGACGCGCTTGATCTTCGCGAAATCGTGCAGCGGCTTCAGCGCCACGACGAGCTGTGCGGTCGAGCAGTTCGGGTTGGCGATGATGTTCTTCTTCGAGAAGCCTTCGATGGCATCCGGGTTCACTTCCGGAACGATCAGAGGCACTTCGGCGTCGTAGCGCCAGGCGGAGGAATTGTCGATGACGACGCAGCCCTGTGCGCCGATTTTCGGCGACCACTTCTTGGACACGTCGCCGCCAGCGGACATCAGGCAGATGTCGGTATCGGAGAAGTCATAGTTCTCGAGGTTCTTGACCTTGAGGACCTTGTCCCCGAAGGAAACCTCCGTGCCCTGGGAGCGGGCCGAGGCAAGCGCCACGACCTCATCGGCCGGGAAGCCGCGTTCGGACAGAATGTTCAGCATCTCGCGCCCGACATTGCCGGTTGCGCCTGCGATTGCGACTTTGAAACCCATGTTCTTGCTCTCTTTCTGTCTCTCCTCTTGGATCGGGAGGGGAAAACCGCCGGGGCACAGAGCCAATGGCGTTTTCCTTGTCCCCAGCCGAGCCGGGGAGAGAGCGGCAGGCCAGAGACGTCAGACGGTTTTCGTCGTCGTTTTGGCCGTGGTTTTGGTGGAAGCAGAAACGAATCCTTCCCCACCGGCGAGAGGCGCCGGGCAAATTCTCTCAGCAAGGAATGCGAAGGAGAACGGCATCAGGGGAAATATCCTTTGTCTTCGATGCGGTGTTTACGAATTTTTCCGTCAAAGTCAAGGGCGACCACTTGCCACGGACAAGACAGCTGTCTCTGCCAGCTCTTCCGTCGGATTGTCGGAACGGATGATCAGTTGGTAGCCAAAGTCGAAGAACGCTTTCTTCGCTTCGTCCCGCCGCTTGTTGCCGGGCTCCGCCTCGGACGGGTCGCGTGCCGGAAGAACGAATCCGAACGGCTCTCCTGGTGAGCCACCCCGCTCCGTCCAGTAGTCGTCGTAATCCGTCAGCATCTTCGCCCGGCGCTTCCGGCCGCGGGTGTTGATCGGGTGATTGGCATTGTCGACCGCAAACATGGTCTCGGTGCCGAGCGCGCGGGCAATACCGGCGGCAACGAGCAGCATGGCGTCCTTGGGTCGAAGGCCGCCGAGATCGCGCGTTGCCGTGATCAGATTGGTCTTCGAAATGGTGCGCGCCGGTCCCTGCAGCCCACCGATGGCGACCGTTGGTCTTCCCGCCTCGTCCCTTGTCAGGATAACGGTAATGCGGCAGAGGAGCAGCCCGGTCGAGAGCGCCACGAAACCGGCCGTCCATTCGCCCTCATGGCGAGTACCGCATTGATCGGAGCGCCGAAGCCAGACGGTGTACGCATCCTTCTTGCCGGCGATCCGGCCAAGCTCGGTCGATTTGCCCTGCCAAAGCGCCTCCGTAACGGGCCGGCTCAAAAGCTGCGCGCTCAATGTGAGATGATGTTCCACCATCTCCTCCCGTTCCTCCATGGAGCGGTTCATGGTGAAATAGGTGCTGAAAGCCTTGCGAACGAGATCGGGCGATGGTTGTCCAAGCCCATGCCGGCGTCCGAAATCCTCCAGAAAAGAGATCCAGCGGCTCGTCAGCCGGAAGCGCCAGAACGAGCGGCAGAAGAAGAGGAACGTCCGCTTCGGCGTCTGCGACTGCGCGAGCAGCATGGTATAGTGAAGTATTGATAC
>CAMFHT010000183.1 GCA_945952245.1 uncultured Rhizobium sp.
GGAGTGATGGAGTCAATCCTGGCAGGCTCGTATCCCCCGAGGACCTCGCCGGCATGCATGTCGCGGTCGGTGTCGATGGCAGGCTCGCCGGCGTCATCCTTCTCGAGGACCGCATCCGCGCCGATGCCGGCGAGCTGCTCTCCGCGCTCAGACGCAACGGTGTCCGCCATATCGTGCTCGCCTCGGGCGACAGGGCGGAGGTCGCCGGCCGCGTCGGGGCCGCGCTCGACATCGACCTCGTCCATGGCGACCTGACGCCCGAGGCCAAGGTGGAGGTGGTGCGCAAGGCGCGCGAGAACGGTCCCGTCATGATGGTTGGCGATGGCGTCAACGATGCACCGGCGCTCGCCGCTGCCGATGTGGGTGTGGCCATGGGCGCACGCGGCACCGCGTCGTCCTCCGAGGCTGCGGGCGTCGTGCTGCTGGTCGATCAGCTCGCGCCGCTGGTCAAGGCCATTGCCGCCGCCCGCCGCAGCCGGTTGATCGCGCTCGAAAGCGTCATTGCCGGCCTCTCCCTGTCCATCGCCGCCATGATTGCCGCCGGATTCGGGTACCTTCAACCCGTGGAAGGCGCCTTGCTGCAGGAGGCAATCGACGTCGCCGTCATTCTCAACGCACTCAGGGCTTTGCGGTAGGCAGGCCGGCTGCACCCCTGCCATGTGCCAGATGCATGGCAGACCTGACGAAATCCATGAGCTTCGCTGCCGACCCTCCCTTACGGAAGAGGGGTGCTCTCCGTATACTCGCAGCCACGAAGCACCCCTTGTGCTCACTTTCCCAGAGATATGCCGGCCCTTTTCGCCGCCTCAATGAACGGATCCTGCCCGTGAGCGATGCTGTTTGCCCCGATGATTTCACCAGCAGCCGCGAGGATGCGCCCGCGCTCACCACGCTGGAGCTCACCCTCGTGATCCTCGCGCTTGCCTGCGGCGGCTTCGGTATCGGCACGGGCGAATTCGCGATCATGGGCCTGCTTCCGGACGTGGCGCGCACCTTCGACGTCTCGACGCCCGTCGCCGGCTATGTCATCAGCGCCTACGCGCTCGGCGTCGTCGTCGGTGCTCCACTGATCGCGATCGCAGGCGCAAAGGCGGCGCGGCGAAACCTGCTGCTCATCCTCATGGGCGTCTTTGCGATCGGCAATCTCGCCAGCGCCTTCGCCCCGACATTCTGGAGCTTCACCACGCTTCGCTTTCTGACCGGCCTGCCGCACGGCGCCTATTTCGGCGTGTCCGCGCTCGTCGCCGCCTCGCTGGTGCCGGCCCATCGCCGCGCCCGCGCCGTGGGTTACGTCATGCTGGGCCTCACCGTCGCGACCCTTGCCGGCACGCCGGTCATGGCGCTCTTCGGGCAATACCTCAACTGGCGGGTGATGTTCCTCAGCGTCGGCATCATCGGCGCGCTCACCGTTCTCCTCATCTTTCTCTACCTGCCGCGCGACAAGGCGCCGGAAGGCGCGACCGTGATGCGCGAGCTCGTCGCCTTCACGCATCCGCAGGTGCTGCTGACCCTGACGCTCGCCGCAACCGGCTTTGGCGGCATGTTTTCGATCTTCAGCTATATCGCCTCGACGGCAACGGAAGTCGCCCACATGCCGGTCTCGATGATCCCGGTCATCCTCATCCTCTTCGGCGTCGGCATGAACGTGGGCAATGTGGTGGGCTCGAAGCTCGCCGACATGTCGCTGATGGGCACGATCGGCGGCATGCTGGTCTTCAACATCGCTGTCATGACGCTCTTCGGTCTGACTGCGTCGAGCCCTGTCATGCTCTGCACCTCGGTGTTCCTGATCGGCTGCACCTTCGCCGCAGGTCCGGCGGTGCAGACCCGCCTCATGGATGTCGCCGCCGATGGCCAGACGCTCGCTGCCGCCTCCATGCACTCGGCCTTCAACGTCGCCAACGCGCTCGGCGCCTGGCTGGGCGGGCTCGTGATCGCCTATGGCTATGGCTATGCGGCAACCGGCTATGTGGGGGCAGTGCTCTCCTTCATCGGCCTCTTCGTCTTCGCCGCCTCCTGGTCGCTGGACCGGAAGGCGCGGGCCTGAACGCTACTCCTCCAGAAGCGCCTCGATTTCCTCGATCGGCAGGGTAATCACCTTGCCGGCGACGGAGGCGGAATAGCCGTTGCGGGCGAAGGCGCCGAACTCCTTCGCCTTGCGCTTCTCGTCCAGCGGCACCTTGCGGAACGGCCCGAAGGCGCGTCGGCGCGCATAGTTCAGCGCCGAGGCAAGATCCTCCACACCATCCAGCGACTGCTCGATCAGCGCGGTCTCCACGCCCCTGGTCTTCAGATCCCGCGCAATGCGCCGCCGCGAATGGCCGGAGCGCGCCGCACTCGCCGTCTTCATCTCCGCATAGGTCTTGTCGTCCAGGAGCCGGTGTTCGTTGCAGAAGTCGATGCCGTGGCGGGCGATGCGCGTGGCCAGCTCCGGCGAAATGCCCTCGAACTTCGACAGCGCCTTCTTCTTCAGCGCCGCAAAGAGTTCGTGCTCCGTCATCATCTTCTGGTTCAGGCGATAGAGCGCGGAATTCTTCACCCAGCTCAGCATGCGCGCGCTGGGCTCTACGGACTCATCTTGAGGTGACTCTGTCGGCTCATCGTGCATGACCTCATCCCGCAGTCCGTTTGCAGACGTATTTTGCCTCTATAGACATCCGGGATAGCAATGAGAAGGGCTCTCCGCCTTGCCTTGCCCGACCTTCTTTAGGCCTGAAAGGGCCGGACCGGGAACGGTTCCAGCCCCCACCGGTTCCCGCTGGTCGCGATTTCGGATGTCCCGAAAGCGATGATTAACCAGAGAATCTTCTTGCGCTGATCGCATATTTCCAACTGCGGGAATTTCCCTATGGTTGCAGCATGCGAGCGAGGCAAGGTGACACAATGGCCATTGACTATCCCAATCAAGTCGAAGCGGTGTTGTTATACGACCAGGTTTCCCGCCCACTTCGCCTCGATGCCGTTCTTCAGCACCTGAACGCGGGCCTGAGGCCATTCGGCATCGTGTTCAAGCAGGGCATGGCTTTCGGTGACGATGGCTCCAGTGTTTTCACTTGCGGCGACATTTTTGTACTAGTGTCGCACAATCCGCGGCCCCTGGCTCTCGACGGCTTCAAGTCGGCATTGTCTTCGTCTTTTTTGCAAAGCACGTTTCCTGACGCGCGGGAAAAGGTCGAGAAGCACCGTTCAAACGTCTTCATAACCGTCAGCCTAGGGTTGCCGCTGACGCCCGAGCTCATAGCCGCCAACCCGGTACTGGCGGCAATGCCACGGACTATACAGGACAGGCAAATCTTCTTGAACCTGGTCCGCTTCTTGATGGGGATGGTCGAAGCCGTGACCGTCGTCCGCGGCGAACTCCCTAGCTGCATGCACTGGATGCAGTCCGACAAGCTGGTAGCCGGCGATCTCGCATACCAGCTGTGCAGCACCTATGACGTGCTATCCCTGCTCTATCGCAAGGATTTCTACAGGACTGTGGACGAGGCGGGCAGGGAAGCATTCGGGATCGAAACGCGGGGAGCGCGGCATTTGCTCGGCAGCGAACTCCGTTTCGAACCCGTACCGGTAACGCCGGTTGCTCTGCTCAAATGGACCCATTCCTTCATCTTCATGAGCTTCGAAAAACTGATACCGGACGGGGATACCTTCGGGACGGAATCGGATCTGCGGATCCGGGTCCTGCACGGTCCGGACAAGAGCCTCCCAGGGGGCGGGCTGATACGTCTGGTTCTGGAGTACAGCGAGGAATACTTTTTCGATCGGACGAAAACGTCCAGCGCCGGCATGCGCGTCGCTGGCCATGAGGGCAAACGGGCTCCTGCGCCCTGGACCAGCGCCGACGAGAGCTCGCAGCAGGCTGCCTCGAATCTGGTCCGCGGTATGCGCAGCCGCTTCCAGACTCCGCCAGCTGAGGCGAAGAAGGGCGCACGGCAAGGTATGCTGCGAGCACTCTTCCGCCGCCTGCACTAGGTCCCGTTTCAGGGCAAATCAAACCTTACGCAGCGCCATCGACCAGACGGAAGCTCTGACGTGTCTCTTTTGAGGAAAAATGGTGCTGCTAGAGAGATTTGAACTCTCGGCCTCTCCCTTACCAAGGGAGTGCTCTACCCCTGAGCTATAGCAGCCTGTTGCCTGCGGCGTTTCGTGAGCGCCTCAGCGAGCGAGGCGGCTAATGCCATAGGATTCGGGTGAGTGCAAGCCGCAATTTCATGTTCTTTGCGCTTGCCGGCAGAAAAGATGGTTTGCGGGATGCCCGGGCTGCGTTATCGAAGTGCCTGAAAGGGTTGTGCTTCGTGCAACTCGCCCCCTGAAGATCAAGGCTTTCCGGAGAAGATCATGCCGGCCGATGACGATGAGACGAGCGCTCGTGAAGAGAGGGGCGGGGAAGGGGCGGCCTCTCCCCGGACGATGAACGACCGGCAGCAGCGGGCGGCGCGGGCGGCGGAGGAGCGCAAGGCGCGTGCGGCCGAGAAGCTGCGGGAGAACCTCATCCGCCGCAAGGCGCAGGTGAGGGCCCGGCGCAAGGGCGAGGCGGAAACGGGTGTCGGCCTGCCGGCTGGCCGCCCCGGGGATAACCGGGAGCCGGATGCCTGACGCCACAAGCCTGACGCCTTCTCCAAGGCACAGGCTCCAGCGGAGCGGCGTGCCGCAAAATTGCGCGATTCGCCGCTAAAGAGGGTGGGCATGCCCGCAAAAACCGGCTCTTCGAATTGAAGGGCCGGCGCTTTTGCATTAAGAGGCGCGTTTTGGCGGCCGGCTCCTATCCGGCCCATGGTTTGGGGACTATCAATGGATCGCATCAGAATCATCGGCGGCAATGAGCTCAAGGGTGTCATTCCGATTTCGGGCGCCAAGAACGCCGCTCTCCCGCTGATGATCGCCTCGCTGATGACCAGCGATACGCTGACGCTGGAAAACGTGCCGCATCTGGCCGATGTCGAACAGCTCATCCGCATCCTCGGCAATCACGGCGTCGACATTTCCGTCAACGGCCGACGCGAGCGGCAGGACGAAGGCTATTCCCGTACCGTGCACTTTACCTGCCGCACCATCGTCGATACGACCGCGCCTTATGAGCTGGTCTCGAAGATGCGCGCGAGCTTCTGGGTCATCGGCCCGCTTCTCGCCCGTGAAGGCCATGCCCGCGTGTCGCTGCCCGGCGGCTGCGCCATCGGCACCCGCCCGGTCGATCTCTTCATCGAGGGCCTGACGGCGCTCGGTGCGACCATGGAAATCGACGGCGGCTATATCAACGCCACCGCGCCCAAGGGCGGCCTGATCGGCGCGCGCTACACCTTCCCCAAGGTTTCGGTCGGCGCGACCCATGTCATGCTCATGGCGGGCGCGCTCGCCCGCGGCACCACGGTCATCGGCAATGCAGCCCGCGAACCGGAAGTCGTCGATCTCGCCAATTGCCTGAATGCCATGGGCGCGAAGATCTCCGGCGCCGGCACGTCCACCATCACCATCGAGGGCGTCACCTCGCTCTCCGGCGCGCGCCACCGCGTGCTGCCCGACCGCATCGAAACCGGCACCTATGCGATGGCGGTGGCCATGACCGGCGGTGACGTGACGCTCGAAGGGACAGACGCGGCGCTGCTCGAGACCGCGCTCGAGGCGATCCGCCGATCGGGTGCCGAGATCACGTCGACGCCGACGGGTATCCGCGTGGTGCGCAATGGCGGGGTGATCAAGCCGGTCGACATCGTCACCGATCCCTTCCCTGGCTTCCCCACCGATCTGCAGGCGCAGTTCATGGCGCTGATGACGCGGTCCAGCGGCGTTTCGCACATCACGGAGACGATCTTCGAGAATCGCTTCATGCATGTGCAGGAACTCGCCCGCCTGGGCGCGAAGATCTCGCTCAATGGCCAGACCGCCAAGATCGAAGGCGTGCAGCGGCTGCGCGGCGCGCCCGTCATGGCGACCGACCTGCGCGCCTCGGTCTCGCTGGTCATTGCCGGCCTTGCGGCGGAGGGCGAAACCATGGTCAGCCGCGTCTACCATCTCGACCGCGGCTTCGAGCGGCTGGAGGAAAAGCTGAACCGCTGCGGCGCCGTGGTGGAACGCGTCAGCGATTGAGGGTTGGGCGGGCTTCGGCCTTAACCTTTCCTTCACAAATCGGCTGTCCGCACTGGTTTTTTGCAGTGCAACATCTTATCTGGTGAGAAGAAGAGACGCCGCTTCGGCGCCCCCGCATTCAGGACCCGCACCATGACCGGATTGAAACTTCTGGCACTCGATCAGGACGATCTCTCGATCCTCTCCGCCCATGTGCAGGACAGCGTGCTGAAGGTCGGCGATCTCGGTTTCACGGCGCGCACGGGCGTGTTCACCGCAGCGGTCAATCGCTTCGTGTGGGAAGAAGCGAAGGACAAGGCCCGCTCCTTCGAGCGGCGGCGAGCGCTTCTTTCCTTCAAGCGCGTCCAGGCCGTGCGCAGCATGGGCTTTGACCGCGGCAACCGGGAAGAGGTTCTGTCGCTGCTGGCGCTGCGTTATACGGCAAAGGGCGAGGGGCCGGACGGCGTGATCGAGCTTCTGCTCGCGGGCGGCGGCGCGATCGCTCTCGATGTGGAATGTATCGAAGCTCAGCTTGCGGATATCGGCGGTGCGTGGGAAACCACGAACAGGCCGGAGCATTCGCTGGAGGGCTGAACCAAGGTTCATTGATAGGGACCCTGGTATGATGACACCCGCCCTTCTGGCGGGACGAAAGAGTGGAAGACGGAGGGGACGTGGCAATCTGGCTTGATCAGGCGGAGGCGGATTTCGAAACGCGCTTTGCGGCATTTCTGACCACCAAACGGGAAGTGTCGGAGGATGTGAACGCCATCGTAAAGGCCATCATCGAAGATGTGCGCACCCGCGGCGATGAAGCGCTTGCGGAGTATACCCTGCGTTTCGACCAGCTGGATTTCGCCGAAAAGCCCATGCGCGTGACGGCGGCGGAACTGGACGAGGCCTATGCCTCGGTCGATCCTTCGGTCATTTCCGCCCTCGAACTCGCTGAAAAGCGCATCCGCTCCCATCATGCCCGGCAAATGCCGAAAGACGACATCTACGAGGATGCGATCGGAGTCGGCCTCGGCTCCCGCTGGACGGCCATCGATGCGGTCGGCATCTACGTGCCCGGCGGCACGGCCAGCTATCCGAGCTCGGTGCTGATGAATGCCGTCCCGGCCAAGGTCGCGGGCGTGCCGCGCATCGTCATGGTGGTGCCGGCGCTCAAGGGTGCGATCAATCCGGCGGTTCTGGCCGCAGCCAGGATTGCAGGCGTGAGCGAGATCTACCGCATCGGCGGCGCACAGGCGGTGGCCGCACTCGCCTATGGCACGGAAACCATCGCACCCGTCTACAAGATCACCGGTCCCGGCAATGCCTATGTGGCAGCCGCCAAGCGCCAGGTCTTCGGCCAGGTGTGCATCGACATGATCGCCGGCCCCTCGGAAGTGCTTGTCATCGCCGATCGCGACAACGATCCGGACTGGATCGCTGCCGACCTGCTTGCCCAGGCCGAGCATGACGAGGGCGCACAGTCCATCCTGCTGACGGACGATGCCGCCTTCGGCAGGGCGGTGGAGCAGGCGGTCGAGCGGCAGCTGAAGACGCTGACCCGCAGCGGTACGGCGGCGGCAAGCTGGCGCGACTTCGGCGCGGTGATCCTGGTCCAGGACCTGAGGGCAGGCATTCCGCTTGCAAACCGCATCGCCGCCGAGCATCTGGAGCTCGCCATGCCCGATCCCGAACCCTTCATCGAGGGCATCCGCAATGCGGGTGCCATCTTCGTCGGACGGCATACGCCGGAGGTGATCGGCGATTATGTCGGCGGCTCCAACCACGTTTTGCCGACAGCCCGTTCGGCGCGCTTCTCCTCCGGCCTCTCGACGCTCGATTTCGTCAAGCGCACCTCGATCCTCCGGCTCAATGCCGAGAACCTGAGGCAGCTTGCGCCGGCAGCGATCGCACTCGCGCGCTGCGAAGGCCTCGATGCGCATGCCCGATCGGTCTCCATCCGCCTCAACGAGGGGGAGTGAGCCATGACCGCCAAGGGTGCCCATCGGCTCTGCGATGTCATCCTGGATGAAACCATCGGCCGCTCCACGCCCGACGTGGAGC
>CAMFHT010000184.1 GCA_945952245.1 uncultured Rhizobium sp.
GCTCGGCAATCCGGCCAAGGCGAAGGCCAAGCTCGGCTGGTCGCCCAAGACTACCTTCGGCGAGCTGGTGGAAGAGATGATGAAGAGCGATCTCGTTCTGGCCGAACGGGCGCTTTCGCTCGGCGGCCAGTCCGTGAAGACGGGCCGGCCCGGGATCATCACGCCATGAGCACGATCCTGCTCACGGGCGGCAACGGCATGGTGGGCCGGAATTTCCGGGCGCTCTGCGAAGCGCGCGGCGTGCCGCTGCTCGCGCCCTTGCGCAGTGAACTGGATCTTCTCGACGCGGCAGGCACGCTTGCCTATCTGCAGGCACACAAGCCCGACATCATCATCCATGCCGCCGGTCGTGTCGGCGGCATCCAGGCGAACATCGCCGCCCCCGTCGCCTTCCTGACGGAAAACTGGTCGATGGGCCAAAACCTCGTTCTCGCCGCACGCGAGGCGGGCATTGGCAAGCTCATCAATCTCGGCAGCTCCTGCATGTATCCCGCGGACAGCCCTGATGCGCTCAAGGAAGATGAGATCCTTTCCGGTAGGCTGGAGCCGACCAATGAAGGCTATGCCATTGCCAAATGCGCGGTCGCCCGGCTCTGCGACTATGTGAGCCGCGAGAACCCGGACTGCGCCTACAAGACATTGATCCCCTCCAATCTCTACGGCCCCTTCGATGCCTTCGACCCGGCCCGCTCGCATCTCGTGCCCGCGATCATCCACAAGCTGCACCAGGCGAAAGTCTCCGGTGCCGATACGGTGGAGATCTGGGGCAGCGGCGAGGCACGGCGCGAATTCCTCTATGCTGGCGATCTGGCGGAGGCGCTGCTGATGGCGGTCGAGCGGTTCGAGACGCTGCCCGGCCTCCTCAACATCGGCACCGGCCAGGATTTCTCCGTCAACGATCACTACCGCATCGCCGCAGACGTCATCGGCTACGAGGGCCGGTTCGTTCACGACCTCTCCCGCCCGACCGGCATGCGGCGCAAACTTCTCGATGTCACGAGGGCGCGGGACTGGGGCTTTACCGCCCGCACCAGCCTTTCCGAAGGCATTGCCCTCGCCTACCGCCATTATCTGACGACAGGACATGCCGATGCGCTATCCGCTCGCTAACTCCGCCTGGGACGAGGCGGAAATCGCCGCCATCCATTCGGTCATCCAGTCCGGCATGTACAGCATGAACGGGCGCGTCGCCGAATTCGAGCAAGCCTTCGCCGCCTATACCGGCAGCCGTCACTGCGTCATGGTGAATTCCGGTTCCTCCGCCAATCTACTGATGGTGGCGGCGCTGCGCTACCGCAAGCAGAACTCGCTGCTGCCGGGCGCGGAGGTCATCGTGCCTGCCGTGTCCTGGAGCACGACCTATTACCCGCTCTACCAGTACGGCCTGAAGCTGAAATTCGTGGACATCGACGGCGCGACGCTGAACTATGATCTCGAGGCGCTGAAGGCCGCCATCGGCCCGGAGACACGGGCGATCATGGTCGTGAACCTGCTTGGCAATCCCAACGACTTCGGCTCGATCCGCGCGGCCATCGGCTCGCGCGACATCACCGTCATCGAGGACAATTGCGAATCCATGGGCGCGACCTTCGCCGGGCGCCAGACCGGCACCTTCGGCGCCATGGGCACCTACAGCGCCTTCTTCAGCCACCACATCTCGACCATGGAAGGCGGGATGATCGTGACCGACGACGAAGAACTGTACCACATCCTGCTGAGCCTCCGCGCACATGGCTGGACACGCAATCTGCCCAAGGAAAACCGTGTGACGACGCCGAAGAGCGACGATGCCTTCGTGGAATCCTTCCGCTTTGTGCTGCCGGGCTACAATGTTCGGCCGCTGGAAATGAGCGGCGCGATCGGTCTCGAACAGGTGAAGAAGCTGCCGGACATCGTCCGCGAACGGCGCGCCAATGCGGAGCGTTTCCTCGATCTCGTCTCCGCCTTTCCCTTCATCCGCCCGCAGAAGCAAATCGGCGCATCCAGCTGGTTCGGCTTCAGCATGGTGGTGGAACCGGAAAGCGGCGTGACCCGCGCCGACCTCATCACCGCACTCCGCGAGAGCGAGGTGGAAATGCGCCCCATCGTTGCCGGCAATTTCGCCAAGAACGAGGTGGTGCGCTACTTCGACCACGCGATCCACGGCGCGCTCGCCAATGCGGAATACATCGATCAGGCGGGCCTTTTTATCGGCAACCACCACTACCCACTGAAGAGCGAGTTCGACGCGCTGAGAGAAGCCCTCGAGCGCGTTCGGCCCTGATCAGGGCGCGAGTGTACGGCTCAGCAGGCCGAGGACCTTGTCCGGCTGAACGCCGACCATGACGGCGTGCGAAGGCTTGCCGTCCCATTCGCTGGGGCCGAACTGCATGCCGTCAGGCTTCTGGATCGTCTGGCCATCGGCAATGCCGCCGCACACGACGCGCACGGCGCCGCTGCGCAGCTCGAAGAGCTCCGGCGCGACGACGTAGACGCAGGCGCAGCTGTCATGCACCAGCATGCCGTCTTCCACCGCATGGGCATAGAACTTGATGTAGAAGTCCGACACCTTCTGCAACAGCTTTACGTCCGCGCCGCCGCGGGCGGCCATGTCGTCGAGAAAACCGCGCTTCATGTGGGTCTGGTGCGTCACGTCGAGACCGGCGACGACGATCTTCCAGGGTGCCAGGAATACATGGTCGGCGGCTTCCGGGTCGCCATGGATATTGGCCTCTGCCGCGGGCGTGACATTGCCCGGAACGTCGAACGCGCCGCCCATGATCACCACCTGCTTCACGAGGCCGGCGATTTCAGGATCTTCCTTCAGCGCATTGGCGAGATTGGTCATGCGCCCGACGGCGACGATGGTCACTTCCCCCGGATTGGCGCGGACGGTCTCGATGATGAAGCGGTGGGCAGGCCGCGGATCGGGCTCGAGACCGATGTCGTCGGGCACGCCGATATTGCCGAGGCCATCATCGCCATGCACGAAAGTCGGCCAGCCCGCATGCGGACGCGACGGATCGAAGGTCTCGTTGGCACCCCTGGCGACCGGTGCAGGAATGCCCCATTCGCGCTTCAGGTACAGTGCGTTGCGGGTCGTCGTCTCGATCGAGGCATTGCCGAAGACGGAGGTGATGCCGACGAGATCGATCTCGGGATGCTTGTGCAGGAACAACAGCGCCATCGCATCGTCCACGCCCGGATCCGTATCGAAAATGACCTTATGCTTCATGTCTTGTCCTTCTTTTTCTTGTTTTGCCGGCGAAACACAAAAACGAGCGCCGGGATGCGCCGAAGATAACCGCGAAACCGGCCGGCGCAAGCGGGAGCCGGGCTTTATCAACCCATGGATCGAGCATAGCCTGTATTTTTAGATTTTTCTAATTTAATGTGCCGCCGGCACCATCGCTTCTGTCCCTGGCCATCGGCAGGGACGGCAGGCTCGGATGCTGCTCCCTGGCGGAAGCGGCGAGGATCATGGCCGCTAGCAACGCGCCACGATAATCCAGCCTCAGGTGCCGGAAAGGAGCAATGAATGACTTACACGGAAGCTGTCATCATCCTGCTCATGGTCATACAGATCGTACTCATGGCCGAAAAGAACTGAGATGATGAGGTAAAGGGGCCGGGTCACCGCACCGAGGCGGTGATCCGGCTAACCTCGTTGCGGGCTTCGCGCTAGCAACATCGAAGCCCGCCAGAGCAACATGACGTACACAGATGCGATTGCTAAAATATGCCGGGAGGCAGCAGCCGTCAAGTTATGGCGAGCTGCCGGCAGCCAGTGCCGCCGTGCAGCCATCCAGCACCCTTTTCGGCACCACGAGCCGCGCTTCCTTGCCGAGCGCCGCCAAGGCGGACGCTTCCGCCACACCGTGGCAGCCGGTTTCCCGGAAGACGATGTCGGAGGGGTTAGCAAGCCTCGGCGTCTCCGCCTCGAGCTCATCCGGTGCAAAGCATGTGACGGCAAGGCCGAGATGGTGGCCGAGAGCCATGACCGCCGGCTCGGTGTCCTTGCCGGCAATGGTGGCCACCGCGGATAGATCAGCCTCAGAAATCCCGGCTTCCGAGAGCAACTCTTCAACGAGAGCAATCAGTCTTGCGGCCTCCGCCCCCCTGCGGCAACCGACACCAAGGGCGTATCTTATCGTTCGTGTCATAGCGCACCCGGTTGATCCCGGCTCCTGCATACCACTCCTTGCTGCCAATCCGGAAGCGGTGCGTGCGAGACTTCGTCATTGCGCGGCCAGGACAAAGCAGGCATGGTCGCGCTCTTCCCGCGGCCCCGTGCCGCCCATCCTGCCGAGCCTCACTTGATCGATCTCGCCCCCCAAATCCTGCTGTTTCTGTTCATCGCTGCATTCGTCGCCGGCTTCATCGATTCCATAGCGGGCGGCGGCGGGCTCATCACGGTTCCGGCCATGTTGATCGCCGGCGTCCCGCCCCTGCACACCCTCGGCACCAACAAGCTGCAATCCTTGTTCGGCTCCTCTTCCGCCACCATCGCCTATGCGCGGCGCGGCCATGTCAACGTGCATGACCAGTGGCCGATGTTTGCCATGGCCGCGCTCGGCGGGGCCCTGGGTGCGGTTCTGGCCACCATCGTGCCAGGCGAGGTGCTGAAGGCGATCATGCCCTTTCTTCTGGTCGCGATCGGCCTCTACTTCGGCTTCAAGCCGCGTCTCTCCGACGAAGACCGACACCAGCGGATCACGCCCTTCCTCTTCGGACTGACGGCAGTGCCGCTGATCGCCTTCTACGACGGTGTGTTCGGCCCCGGCACCGGCTCCTTCTTCATGCTTGCCTTCGTGGCGCTTGCCGGCTTCGGGGTGCTTAAGGCGACGGCGCATACGAAGATGCTGAACTTCGGATCCAATGTCGGCGCCTTCCTCGTCTTTCTACTGAACGGCGTGATCCTGTGGAAGGCGGGGCTCATCATGGGGCTCGGCCAGTTCATCGGCGCCCAGGCCGGCTCCCGTCTCGCCATGAAGAGCGGGGCCAGGGTCATCAAGCCGCTTCTCGTGATCACCTGCCTCGGCCTCGCCATCCGGCTGATCCTCGACCCGACGAACCCGGTGCGCGTCACGCTCGGGTTTTGAGCGGTTGCAATGCCGGCGAACTGGCGTATAGTTTAGGCATTGCTGATTGGAGATTGCGATGGCGGAGCCACGGGAGCAATACATTTATCCGGAACAGGATATCGAGGTGCTGCGCGAATTGATCCAGCGTGGCATCGACAGCGGACCTGCCGAGCCTTTGGATTGGGATGATTTCCTGCGGGAGGCCAACGAAGAGCTGAAGAAACTTCAGGATGCAGAGTGACGCAAATCGTTTGGGCTCCGCAAGCCCGGCAGGATCTCAAACGCATTTACGTAGGGATCGCCCGCTTCAACGTCGTCGCCGCAGTTGCGACGACCCGAACCATCAAGGATAAGATCAATCTTCTGTCACGACATCCGCATATTGGTGTCGCGCGTCCGGATATCTGGCCAGGGGCTAGGATGACGGTCGTACCGCCCTATCTCATATTTCATGAGATAGTGTTCGGCATCTCGCAGCAGCCGCGAAAGGTACAGATCCTCCGCATCCTCGACGGCCGCCGCGACCTCGCCGATCTTCTCTGACGCCTAGAATTCCACCCCGAGCTGGCCCTTGATGCCCGAGCGGAAGGGGTGCTTCACCAGTTCCATCTCCGTCACCAGATCGGCGATCTCGATCAGTTCCTCCTTCGCATTGCGCCCCGTCAGCACGACATGGGTCATGAAGGGTTTTTCCTCCTTCAGGAACCGCACCACTTCGTTGACGTCGAGGTAATCGTAGCGCAGCGCAATGTTGATCTCGTCGAGCAGCACCATGGAGTTGCGCTCGTTGAGGATCAGCTCCTTCGCCTTCTCCCAGGCAGCTTGGGCGGAGGCCACGTCGCGGGCGCGGTCCTGGGTTTCCCAGGTGAAGCCCTCGCCCATGGTGTGGAATTCGCAGAGATCGGCGAAATGCTCCTGGATGAGGTCGCGCTCGCCCGTCTGCCAGGCGCCCTTGATGAACTGCACGACGGCGGAGGGCTTCTTCGCCGCGATGTGCCGGAAGATCATGCCGAAGGCGGCGGAGGACTTGCCCTTGCCCTTGCCGGTATGGACGATGATCAGGCCCTTCTCGCCGGTCTTGCCGGCCATGATCTTTTCGCGGGCGGCCTTCTTCTTCGCCATCTTCTCGGTATGGCGCGCCAGTTCCGCCTCGGTCATGCCGCTCGTGTCTTCGATTTCGTCCGTCATTTTATTCTCCTCATTCTGCCGCGGCGCGGCGCGACAGCGATTCCAGCTCGAAGCGGGCCGAATTGGAGCGCGGGTTCCAGAAGCCCCGGTCCATGGCCTCCATGAATTTCTCCGCGAGCTCCCTCAGCGCTTCCGGGTTCTTCTCCCGTAGAAAATCCAGCACCGTCTCGTCCATCAGATAGGCTTGGTAGAGGCTCTCGAAATGATGCGGCTCAACGGCACCCGTCGTCGCCGCATAGGCGAACAGGAAATCCACGGTTGCGGCAATCTCGAAGGCGCCCTTGTAGCCGTGGCGCATGGCGCCTGCGATCCACTTCGGGTTTGCCGCCCTGCCCCGCACCACGCGGCCGATTTCCTCCTCGAGAGAGCGGATGACGGGCTTTTCGGGCCGCGAATGGTCGTTGTGGTAGAGCGCCGGGCGCGCACCGGTCAGTTCCTGCACGGCGGCGGAAAGGCCGCCCTGGAACTGGTAATAGTCGTCGCTGTCGAGAATGTCGTGTTCGCGGTTGTCCTGGTTCTGGATCACCGCCTGCACCGATTTCAGCCGCTCCTCGAAGAGCCCGCGCTCGGCCTTGCCGTCCTCGTCAGCGCCATAGGCATAGGAGCCCCAGACGAGATAGGCTTCCGCGAGATCGGCGCGGCTTTCCCAGCCCTTCTCGTCAATCAAGGCCTGCAGACCTGCACCATAGGCGCCGGGCTTTGAGCCGAAAACACGGTAGCCTGCCCGCTTCGTGGCGCTCCGGGTGTCCAGCCCCTCGGCGACCAGCCGCATCGCTTCCTTGCGCATGCGGGCCGCGATCGGATTGTCCTCCGCATCCTCCTCCAGCGCACCGACGGCCCGGATCGCCTTGTCGAAGAGCGCGATCTGCTCCGGGAAGGCGTCGCGGAAGAAGCCGGAAATGCGCAGCGTCACATCCACGCGGGGCCGGCGCAGCATGGCGGGCGGAATGATCTCGTAGCCCGTTACCCGCCGCGAGGTCATGTCCCAGACCGGTTTCACGCCGATCAGCGCCAGCGCCTGCGCGATGTCGTCGCCGCCGGTGCGCATGTTGGATGTGCCCCAGGCGGTCAGGCCGAAGCTCACCGGCCAGTCGCCATGATCCTGCACATAGCGGGTGATCAGCAGTTCGGCACTCTTCTTGCCAAGCTCGTAGGCTGCGGGCGTCGGCACGGCGCGGCTGTCGACGGAATAGAAATTGCGGCCCGTCGGCAGCACGTCCGGCCTCCCCCGCGTTGGCGCGCCCGAAGGCCCGGGCGGCACGAAGCGGCCGTCGAGACCGGTCAGCAGGCCCTGGATTTCGGCCTGCCCCGAGGCCAGCACCGAAGGCATGAGGCGCTCGCGGATCTCGTCCATGACGAGACGGGTGTGGTGCCAGTGGTCCGGGCACGCGGTATCGCCGGAAACGAGGCGTGCGGCGAGGAGTTCGATGCGCTCGACCGTATCGCCCGCCGTCCGCCATGGGTCGTCGGTGAGGGCTGCGAGGATCTCGGGGCGTGCGCCAGTCCAGGGGGTGGACATGTCGCAGTCGAGGGGGTCGAAGGGGGTGGAGTTTGCCGAGCCGGTACCCCCCTCTGCCTTGCCAGGCATCTCCCCCTCAAGGAAGGAGATCTGTTCCGAGCCAGCGTCTCCGTGAATCCGTGATCCTTTAGATTGTTGATCGTTCGAATGTGAGCGAGCGGCCCGCGACAAGCTGATCTCCCCCCTTGAGGGGGAGATGTCCGGCAGGACAGAGGGGGGTACGGCTGACCCCAGACTCAACGACAGATCCACCGCAATCGCCCGATGCAAGCTCTGGTCCCGCCCCTCGCCGAGCCCCCTCGGGATACGCGCCCGCGCCCCCACCAGCGCGCCCAACACGC
>CAMFHT010000185.1 GCA_945952245.1 uncultured Rhizobium sp.
GGCCGACCTCGCCGACAAGCTGAAGACGACATTCCTGCCGGGCGCGGAAACCAAGGGCATCCGCCTCTCGATCGAGATGGAGGCCGGTCTCCCCAAGCAGATCGTCAGCGATCCGCAGCGGCTCGAACAGATCCTCAAGAACTTCCTCTCGAACGCGATAAAGTTCACGCACCAGGGCGAGGTCGCGCTCATCGTTTCACAGGAGCAGGCAGGCGATATCGCGTTTACCGTTCGCGATACCGGGATTGGCATTCCCGCAGAGCAACAGCAGGCGATCTTCGAACCCTTCCGCCAGGCAGACGGCACGATCAGCCGCAAATATGGCGGCACGGGCCTCGGCCTTTCGATCTCCCGCGAACTCGCAAGCCTGCTCGGAGGCCGGATCTCGATTTCGAGCCGCGAAGGCCAGGGATCGAGCTTCACGCTGTCGGTGCCGCAGGAACTGCAGCCCGGGCAGACGAGCCAGAAGCGCCCGAGCCGGCCCGCACCGGTGCAGACGGCCATGCCGCGGCCAGAGCCCGTCGCTGCGCCTTCCCACATCGGTGTACCCGAACTCGTCTCCGCCCCCATCGCCGACGACCGTGGCACGATCCAGGCCGGCAGCCGCATCATGCTGGCCGTTGAGGACGATCCCGATTTCGCCGGAATTCTCTACGATCTCGCCCATGAACTCGGCTTCCAGTGCATTGTCGCCGGTACGGCAGACGAAGGCGTGATCATGGCGCGGCAATATCTGCCGCAGGCGATTCTTCTCGACATCGGCCTGCCGGATCATACCGGCCTCTTCGTGCTCGACCGGCTGAAGCACGACTTGAGAACCCGGCATATCCCCGTGCACGTCGTCTCTGCCGAGGATTATACCCGCAAGGCGCGCGCGCTCGGCGCCGCCGGCTATTCGCTGAAGCCGGTCAAGCGCGAGGAACTGGTCGACGTGCTGCAGGGGCTCGAAAGCAGCATGCTGGAGCCCGTCCGCCGCGTGCTCGTGGTGGAGGATGACGCCACCCAGCTCGAAAGCGTGCAATTGCTGCTCGGCTCGCACAATGTCAGCACCGTCGGCGCCAAGAGCGCATCGGAATGCCTGGAGAAGCTTCGGGCGGAAACCTTCGACTGCATGGTGCTCGACCTCACCCTGCCGGACGCTTCCGGCCTCGACGTGCTGGACAAGCTGCGCGAGGATACCTCGATCGCCTTCCCGCCGGTCATCGTCTATACGGGCCGCGATCTCTCCTCCGAGGACGAGCTTCGGCTTCGCAAGTATGCGAAGTCGATCATCATCAAGGGCGCCCGCTCGCCGGAGCGGCTGCTCGATGAGGTCACCCTCTTCCTGCACCAGGTGGTGTCCAAGCTGCCGGACCGCCAGCAGGAAATGCTCGCAAAGTCGCTCAACCGCGACGAGGCGCTGCAGGAGAGCCGCATCCTGATCGTCGAGGATGACGTGCGCAACGTCTACGCCCTCACCAGCATCTTCGAGACCCATGGCGCGGAGGTGACGATCGCCCGCAACGGGCTGGAGGCCCTGAAGGAACTGGAGGCGCCGGGCAGCCGCTTCGATCTCGTGCTGATGGACGTGATGATGCCCGAAATGGATGGCCTGACGGCAACCCGCGAGATCCGCGGGCGGCTGGGGCTCGCCAGCCTGCCGATCATCATGCTGACCGCCAAGGCCATGCCGCAGGACCAGGAACAGTGCCTTGCCGCCGGCGCGAACGACTATCTGGCAAAGCCGCTCGACGTGGACAAGCTTCTTTCCCTTGTGCGGGTCTGGATCGCGCGATGACGAGATCGAGACCATCATCGAAGCCGGTCGAGGATATCGAGCTGGCCCTGCTGCTGGAGGCGATCTACCGGAAGAGCCATTACGATTTCCGCGGCTATTCGCAGGCTTCCCTCGCACGGCGCATGGAGCAGGCGCGCCAGCATTTCGACTGCGAAAGCCTGTCCATGCTGCAGCACCGGGTCCTGCACGAGCCGCCGATCTTCCGCGAGCTCCTGAACTTCCTGACCGTGCAGGTCAGCGAGCTCTTTCGTGACCCGGAATACTATCGGGTGCTGCGCGAGCAGGTCATTCCGCATCTGAAGACCTATCCTTCGCTGAAGGTCTGGGTGGCAGGATGCAGCGAGGGCGAAGAGCTTTACTCGCTCGCCATCCTGTTCCGCGAGGAAGGGCTCGAAAGCCGCACCATCTTCTACGCGACGGACATCAACCCGGCGGCGCTGCGCAAGGCCGAGGCGGGCATATACTCGCTCGACCGGATCGCGCAGTTCACCCGCAACCATCATGCATCGGGGGCAAAGACCTCACTCAGCGACTATTATACCGCAGGCTATGGCGCCGCCGTCTTCGACCGCACACTCAGGGCGCAGACCGTGTTTTCCGAGCACAGCCTCGTCGCCGATCAGGTGTTCGCAGAGGTCCACCTCGTTTCCTGCCGCAATGTCCTGATCTACTTCGACAAGCAGCTGCAGGACAGGGCGATCGGCCTCTTTGACAATGCACTGGTGCGAGGCGGTTTCCTCGGTCTCGGCATGCAGGAGACATTGAGCTTCTCCAGCCATCAGGACCAGTTCGACGTCTTTGCCCGCGACGAGAAGATCTATCGCAAGCGCGTCTTCGGTGGCGCGCCGGAAGGAGGCCGTCATGGCTGACGCACCCGTCAAGTTTCTGATGGTGGACGACCTCGAGGAAAACCTGATCGCGCTCGAAGCGCTGCTGCGCCGCGACGGGCTCGAACTCATCAAGGCACGGTCCGGCGCCGAAGCCCTGGAACTGCTGCTGAAGCACGATATCGCACTCGCCCTCCTCGACGTGCAGATGCCGGAGATGAACGGCTTCGAGCTTGCCGAACTGATGCGGAGCCTGGAGCGTACGCGGCGCATCCCGATCATCTTCGTCACCGCGCTTCCGGCGGACGAGACGCGCCGCTTCCGTGGCTACGAGGCCGGCGCGGTCGACTATCTCCAGAAGCCGATCGACCCTCAGATCCTACAGGGCAAGACCAGCGTCTTCTTCGAACTCGCCCGCCAGCGGAACGAGCTGCGCGAACAGGCCGACAAGTTGCGGCACGCACTCGACCTCCTGCAGGCGCACACCAACAACTCGCCGCTCGCCTACGTGACGTTCGATCCCGGCTTCCGCGTGACCTCCTGGTCGGAAGGGGCGATGCGTCTCTTCGGCTGGTCGGCAACCGAAATGGCGGGACGTTCCTATCGCGATCTCTCCTGGCTGCCTGCCGAGGCGAAGGAGCAGCTTGGCGCCATTGCCGACGCGCTTGCCAAGGGACATCCGACAGGCCGGGACGTCTGCGAGATCGAGGCGCGGCACCGCGCCGGCGGATCGGTCCATGGCGAATGGTACCTGTCCGCACTCTACGATACCGGCCGGAACCTGATCTCGGTCAGCGTGCAGATCCTCGACATCACCGAGCGGAAGAAGGCAGAGGAAACGCAGCGTCTGCTGATGGGCGAGCTCAACCACCGCGTCAAGAACACGCTTGCGACGGTTCAGGCAGTGGCCGCCCACACCTTGCGCAGCGCCAAGGAACCCAAGGAGTTTGCAAAGACCTTCACCGGGCGCCTGCACTCGCTCTCCAAGGCGCATTCGCTCCTCTCCGCCACCACATGGAGCGGCGCCTCCCTGAGCGAGATCCTTCGCGACCAGCTGGAACTCGGGGCACTCGACGTCAAACGCTTCGAGGCGGACGGGCCGCCTGTGGAGCTGAAGCCGCAACAGGCGCTCCATCTCGCCATGATGCTGCATGAAATGGCGACCAATGCCGCAAAGTATGGTGCCCATTCCGTTCCGGGCGGCGTTATCCGCGTTCGCTGGAGCATCGAGGGCGGAGAACTGCTGCTGGAATGGGTGGAGAGCGGCGGAGAACGCCCCGCAGACACCATGCGCCGCGGCTTCGGCACGACGCTGATCACGGAAAGCGCCCGCTCCGAAGGCGGTTCGGCGATCATGGAGCCGCATGGGGACGGCCTGACCTGGACGGTGCGACTGCCCTTTCCGCTGGGCGACCAGACTGGACCGGTAACGGCTCCGAAGAAAGAAGAAGCGCCGGCAGAGACAAGTCCTGCGCCGCGACCGGCCCAGTCCCCCTCCGTCGAACCGGACACTGCCGGCACAGGCGACGGCCGCCGCGTGCTGATCATCGAAGACGAACCACTCGTCGCGCTGGACATCGCAACCCTCCTGGAAGCAGCAGACTTCGAGATCGTCGGGACGGCGACCACCGTCGGCGAGGCGCTCGAATTCATCGGCCACGCGAAGATCGACGTCGCGCTTCTCGACGGCAATCTGCGGGGCCATGCCGTGGATGAGGTGGCAGCGGCGCTGGACCGTCGCAAGATCCCGTTCCTCTTCGTCAGCGGTTATGGCGAGGAAAACCTGCCGCGCGATTTCAGCGGGCGGCCTATCCTGGCGAAGCCGTTCAGCAGCGAGCAGCTGATCAGCGGCGCGACCGGTGCCCTGCAGGCAGGACGTCCATAATTGCCACGGCGGGAAACCACAGCGAGGGGCAGCGCGTTGATGCTCCGGCGGGACATCGGGCTCCCGCGCGGAGGCTGGACAAATCATGGATGCGCTGCCAGAGCGACTTGAGGACAAACACGCGGCTTCGGAAGCAGGTGGCGCGGCGGATCGGCTGAGCAGGCTGCTGACCAAGCCGGATGCATCGTCGCCGGAAGTCGTCTATGCGCCGGAGATCGAGACGCCGATCACCCGCAAGCTCGGCAAGCGCGGCTTCCTCTACTACGACCACACCGGAACCCGCATCAAGGATACCGACGTCATCGGTCGTATCAACAAACTCGCGATCCCGCCGGCCTATGAGAACGTGGCGATCGCGTCCAACCCGCAGGCGCATCTGCAGGCCGTGGGCTGGGATGCGCGCGGACGCAAGCAATACCGTTACCACCCGCTCTGGACCGAGGGTCGCGGCCAGGCGAAATTCTCGCTGCTCTCCGACTTCGGCGAGCGCCTTCCGCTGATCCGGTCGCGCGTCGACCAGGATCTCAGGCTCCGCAAGCCAGGGCCCGACAAGGTGATCGCGACCGTCGTCTGGATCCTGGACAACCTGCTGATCCGTGTCGGAAACCAGACCTATGCGAAGGAAAACGGTTCGTTCGGGGTGACGACGCTCCGTAACCGTCACGTTGCGATCGAGGGCAACGAGGTGCGATTTCAGTTCCGGGGCAAGTCCGGGAAGGAATGGCGGCTCTCGCACAAGGACCGCCGCATTACCCGCACGCTGCGCTCGCTGCAGGAACTGCCCGGCCAGCAGCTCTTCCAGTACATCGACGAGGACGGCAGCCGGCGTGCCGTGCAGTCGCAGGACGTGAACGCCTATATCCGCGAGGCTTCGGGTGGCGAGTTCAGCTCGCGCCAGTTCCGGACCTGGGGTGCGACCTGCATGGCCGCCTGGGAGCTCGCGAGCCTGCCGGACGACCTGACCGGCCGCGAACGCGTGAAGGCACTCAACGCGGCAATCGACCGCGTGGCTGCGAAGCTCGTCAATACCCGCGCGGTCTGTCGCTCGTCCTACATTCACCCCCAGGTGCTTGAACACTTCGAGACGGGTATGCTGAAGGAAATGCTGAAGCTCCGACTGCCGCGCAAGCCCGAACTCGTCGAGTGGCTCGACGAGGATGAATTGCGGGTCTGGAAGTGGCTGCGAAAAACATCGGATGAAAATTTAGGAGACTAACTTCCGACAGACGGATGTGAGTTTCTTATTTACTAAAACCATCCTAAGATAGCGAACAGTCTGCAGCAGGCGGTTCGGCTTCATGAATAACCCGTTGGGTTTTCTTATCAAAATCAGGTACCAGCGCCTGGCCGGCGGGGTCGCGGCATCCATAGCGTTCGTGCTGACGCTGGCGCTCTTCCTGAGCTTCTTCCTCAGTCAGGCTTACCTGACGCTCGATGCCGAACGCAGATCAGTCCACCAGGAGCTGACGGAACGGGCGCAGGCTGCATTCAAAGGCTTCTCGATTCTGAATGGCATTCGCGACAGGGAACGATGCACGGAACCGGTGATAAAGCTACTGCGGGAAGCGTCGTTCGCACCCGACGGCATCAACGAATTCATGATGCTCTCCAACGGCCGGATCCTCTGCTCGTCGTCACTCGGACCGCTCGTCATGCCTTACGGTCTGCCGAAGCCGCAGTTTACGGGCCTCTACGGTGCACGTTTCTGGTTCGATTTCGATCTGACGCCACTCGGCCATAAAGGGGAACGCGGGACACTGCTGGCGCAGAATGAATTCGCGGCCATTCTTCCGCGGCAACCGCCAGACACGTCAAAACCGGCGTGGCTTGAGATCGAGGGCGTCGTATGGGAACCGGATCAGCAACCCTATCACGTCTACGGAGACACGGGGGTCTTCGACAGAAACCGGGCCGCCGCCGCTAGGTTTATTCCGGGGGCGGACTTTCTCTCTGGCAATGTTTGCGATCGTAGTACCCGCTATTGCGTGGCGGCCAAAATGAACCCCTACACGCTTCTGCTGGACAATATCGGCTGGATGCTGCTTGCCGCCTGTTTTGCGGCCCTCTTTTCGAATTTCGTCTACTGGCGCACCTTCCGGCTGATCCAGAAATACCTCTCCTTCGAGGCACGCTTCCGCCGCAATTTTCGCCAGAGCCGCATCATGTGCACCTATCAGCCGATCTATGACACAGCGCGGCGGGAGATTTGCGGCTGCGAGGTGCTGGCGCGTTGGCGCGACATAGATGGCTCGATCGTTTTTCCGGACCGGTTTCTGCCGGTGATAGAGGCGGATGGACGGATGGCCGAGCTGAACCGGTTCATCGTCGAAAACGCCTTTGAAGAGCTCAATCAATCCGTGCCGACAGGCATGCCGCTTCAGATCGGCTTCAACATTTCCCCGTCGAGCATCAAGGATCCGGCACTTCCCCATCTGTTCGACCGTTTCCTTGAACAGCCTGATCGCTTCAGCGTGGTCGTTGAAATCGTCGAGAACGAGAAAGTGAATTTCGAGGATGCCGAAAGCCTGATCCAGGCGTTGCGCAAGCGCGGCATCAAGACCTATATCGACGATTTCGGGGTTGGCTATTCCAACATGGAAAACCTGGCCCGCTTGTCGGTCGACGCCGTCAAGCTCGACAAGAGCTTCGCCATGGCCGCTCCCAATTCGCTGATGGCCGAGATGCTGGATTTCGCCATCCGCATGGCCCATGGGCTCGGCCGTAACGTCGTCGTCGAGGGCGTGGAGACGCTGGAACGCCTCGAGCACCTGACCAGTGGGCAGATCCCGGTTCAGTACCTCCAGGGCTACTATTTTGCCCGGCCGCTCGATATCCGCTCCTTTGTCGCCTTTCTCGAGCAGCGCATCCATCACTTTCAGGAACCGCAAGAGCTGCAGATGAGCGCCTGAAGACAAACGGCGGAACCCATTCTCAGGGTCCCGCCGCGTGCTATCGGACAATTGTAGGCCGGCCTTAGCGGGCGTTGTACTTCGCATCGACGTCGTTGATCGCCTGCACGTTGGTGGCAGAGCGACCATTCTCGTCGAAGGTCTGTGCGAGATAGGCATCGGCGATCGCCTTGGCGAGTTCCGAGCCGATGACGCGGGCGCCCATGGTGATGATCTGGGCATTGTTGGACAGCGCCGCACGCTCGGCGGAATAGGTGTCGTGCGTCAGCGCGGCGCGGATACCGGGTACCTTGTTGGCGGCGATGCAAACGCCGATGCCGGTGCCGCAGACGAGGATGGCACGGTCATAGGTGCCGTCGAGCACGGCGGAAGCCACGCGGTCGGAGAGGTTGGCGTAGAAGGCGTCCGGCCCGGCGTCGGTGCGGGAGATTTCGGAAACCTCGTGCTTGTCCTTCAGGTGATCGGCGAGAACCTTGGCAAGGCCTTCGCCTGCACTGTCTCCGGCTACTGCAATCTTCATGGTCGTCTCCTTCAGATCTTGGCGGCGCACTTGGCGAGGATGTCGAGATAGCCCTCGACATTCCAGGCGGAGCGGCCGATGAAAAGCCCGTCCACATGCGGGCAGGCAATGAGTTCCTCGCAATTGCCCGGGTTCACCGAGCCACCATAGAGGCAGGGAATGCGGCGGCCGAGAACCTCTTCGG
>CAMFHT010000186.1 GCA_945952245.1 uncultured Rhizobium sp.
ATGCCGTTCTCGATGTTGTAGGCCATCTGCTTCTCGCGGCGGCGGCTGGTTTCCTCCATGGCTCGCTTCATCGAACCGGTGATATTGTCCGCATAGAGGATGACCTTGCCATCCACGTTGCGCGCCGCGCGGCCGATGGTCTGGATCAGCGAGGTTTCCGAGCGCAGGAAGCCTTCCTTGTCCGCATCCAGAATGGCCACGAAGCCGCATTCCGGAATGTCCAGGCCCTCGCGCAGCAGGTTGATGCCGACGAGCACGTCGAAGGCGCCGAGGCGCAGATCGCGGATGATCTCGATGCGCTCCAGCGTGTCGATGTCGGAGTGCATGTAGCGCACCCGCACGCCCTGTTCGTGCAGATATTCGGTAAGGTCTTCCGCCATGCGCTTGGTGAGCACGGTCACGAGCGTGCGATAGCCCTTGGCGGAGGTCTCGCGGATCTCGCCCAGCACGTCGTCCACCTGGCTGCGGGCGCTGCGCACCTCCACCGGCGGATCGATGAGGCCCGTGGGGCGGATGACCTGTTCGGCAAACACGCCGCCGGCCTGTTCCATCTCCCAGTTGCCGGGGGTCGCCGATACCGCCACCGTCTGAGGCCGCATGGCGTCCCATTCCTCGAAGCGCAGGGGCCGGTTGTCCATGCAGGAGGGCAGGCGGAAGCCGTATTCCGCCAGCGTCGCCTTGCGCCGGAAGTCGCCCCGGTACATGCCGCCGATCTGCGGAATGGTCACATGGCTTTCGTCGATGAAGATCAGCGCATTGTCGGGAATGTATTCGAACAGCGTCGGCGGCGGCTCGCCGGGCCGGCGGCCCGTGAGATAGCGTGAATAGTTCTCGATGCCCGCGCAGGAGCCCGTGGCCTCCAGCATTTCGATGTCGTATTTCGTGCGCTGCTCCAGCCGCTGCGCTTCCAGCAGCCGCCCGGCCTTTTCCAGCTCGGCCAGCCGCTGGCGCAGCTCTTCCTTGATGGACTTGATCGCGCCGTTCAGCGTCGGCCGCGGCGTCACATAATGCGAATTCGCGTAGATCTTCACGCTCTTCAGGTCGCCGGTCTTCTGGCCGGTCAGCGGGTCGAACTCGGTGATCGAATCGATCTCGTCGCCGAACAGCGAAATGCGCCAGGCGGCATCCTCCAGGTGGGCCGGGAAGAGCTCGATCGTATCCCCGCGCACGCGAAACGAGCCGCGCTGGAAATCCATGTCGCGGCGCTTGTATTGCTGCGCCACCAGGTCGGCCAGCAGCTGCCGCTGGTCGATCCGGTCGCCCACCTGCATCTGGAAGGTCATGGCGGTGTAGGTTTCCACCGAGCCGATACCGTAGATGCAGGAGACCGAGGCGACGATGATGCAGTCGTCCCGTTCCAGGATCGCGCGGGTGGCGGCGTGGCGCATCCGGTCGATCTGCTCGTTGATCGAGCTTTCCTTCTCGATATAGGTATCCGAGCGGGGCACATAGGCCTCCGGCTGGTAGTAATCGTAGTAGGAAACGAAATATTCCACCGCGTTGTTGGGGAAGAAGTTCTTGAACTCGGAATAGAGCTGCGCGGCCAGCGTCTTGTTCGGCGCGAGGATCACCGCAGGGCGCTGCGTTTCCTCGATCACCTTGGCCATGGTGAAGGTCTTGCCCGAACCGGTGACGCCGAGCAGAACCTGGCTGCGCTCGCCGGAATTCAGCCCCTCGGTCAGGTCGCGGATGGCGGTCGGCTGGTCGCCGGAGGGCGTGTAGGTCGTGTCCATCTTCAGCGGAATGCCGCCTTCCGATTTTTCCGGCCGGGCAGGGCGGTGCGGCACCCAGAGCTTGCCATCCTTGAACAGCGGATTGCCGCTCTCGATCAGCTTCGACAGGGCATCCACCGTGGCCGTTACCGCGCCCTGCGCCAGCGTGCCGGCTTCCTCCAGGCTCACATCCATGCCGGCCACGGGGTTCAGCCCCGCCGCGGCGCGCGTCTTCGGATCGGTGGACCCGCCCATAGACGTGCCGCGCGAGGATTTCATCGCGGTCGGCTCGGCGGTCTTGGCCGATTTCTTGCGGGTGGGTTTTTCTCCGCTACCAGCGCCCTGCGCCTGCACGCCGCGCGGGCCTGTGGCCGGCTCCCAGTCATCCCCGGCGGAGGTCTGGGTGCGGGCGGCGATCTCCACCTTCTTGCGGTGCTTGCCGGCCTTGGAGGCAATCTCGCGCTGGGTTTCGATGCCCGAAGCTTCCGCCTCGGCCTCGAGCTGCTTCACCCAATCGGAAACGGAACCGGACAGCGGCGCGCCTTCGAACGCGGCCTGCGGCGCTTCTTCGAAACCGGAGGGACGGGACGGATTTTTCGGTGCCTTGGACATGCCCGGAATATGGAGAGAGTCCGCCCGAAAGGAAAGGGCAAAGGCGTACAAAAGGGAAACAAAAATTCAGGTGGAAGTGGGCGATATCAACTCTTGGAGAGGTTGCCGAGGCTCCTGCTGTTCAAAGCGGTCCGGCACGCTATGTCATGAAACGATCCTCACCCGATTCCCTGCAAGGAACCTGCCCATGCCCTTCGCCCTTTCGCCCGCCGCCGTCTGGCCCGTCGTGATGCTGCTTGCGTCCAATATCTTCATGACCTTTGCCTGGTATGGGCATCTCAAGCACAAGGGGGCGGCGATATGGGTGGCGATCCTGGCGAGCTGGGGCATTGCTTTTTTCGAATATTGCCTCGCCGTGCCCGCCAACCGCATCGGCTCGTCGGTCTATTCCACCGCGCAGCTGAAGACCATGCAGGAGGTCATCACGCTGGTGGTGTTTTCCGGCTTCTCGGTCTTCTGGCTGAAGGAAAGCCTGACCATGAACCACGTCATCGGCTTCATGCTCATTGCCGGCGGCGCGGCCTTCGTCTTCAAGGGCTGAGGATCATTCCTCCGGCACGGGCGTCGGCTTTCCATCGCGGTCGAGCGCGACCATGACGAAGATGGCGTCCGTGACCTTTTCCATCAAAGGCGTAAGGTAGCGCTGCGCCCAGGCCTCGACACGCAGGGTGATCGAGGTCCGGCCCACCCGTTCCACATGGGTGTAGATGCACAGCGTATCGCCGATCTTCACGGGCAGGGCGAAGGCCATCTCCTTCACGCCCGCGGTCACGACGCGGCCATGCGCGCGCTCGGCGGCACGGATGCCGCAGGCAAGGTCCATCTGCGCCATGACCCAGCCGCCGAAGATGTCGCCGGCCGCATTGGCATCGCCCGGCATGGCCAGTGTCCGCAGCGTCAGCTCGCCCTGCGGTATCCCGTTCTCAGCCATGCGCAGTCTCCTTCTCGTGCAGCGATTCTTCAGGGGATTTTACCGTTCGCGGCCGGAAAGGGCAGTCCCTTGCATCCGCAATCAAGGAACTCTTAACCATCCGCGCCTAGGATGAAAGCCAATGTAGAGGACACGAGTTCGCGCGGTTTTCGGACAATTGATCCGGATGATTTCAGGGCCGGAACCGCCAAGGCAAATTCAAAGCGCATCCGGCAGGCAATCCTCTCCGAGAGATCTCCGGCGGCGCGCACGGCGCAATGGAAGTGGCACCTGTATGGCGTATCTGGCCCCCCTGCGGCGATCCCTGCTGCCGCTTCTGCTGATCGGTTCGCTCTCCGCCTGCTCGACGGATGCGCTCGACGTCGACAACAGCGCCCGCGTTTCCGCCATCCGGCCCGAGCGGCAGGTGCGCCGTCAGATTCCCCAGGTCGAAACCCAGGCCGCCTATCCCGTGGAGCAGCAGCAGGCCTATCCGGCGCAGGCTCAGCCCGAACGCCTGCCCATGATCGACAGCGACGAGGCCATGGCCATGCAGGGCCGCACGCCGGATGGCCGCGAACTCGGCGCTCCGCCGCGCATTCTCGGCCAGCTGCACAGCAACCCCGCGCTCGCCGGTCAGCCCGTGCAGCAGGCTTCGGTGGCGCCGAACCCGGTCTATGACCAGGGCGTCAACATCGATTCCGGTCTCGGCGTCGGCGGGCAGGGCACCAGCCTTGCGCAGGAGGAGGCGAACCAGATCGCCGAGACCAATCCGTCCGAGCCGGTCGTCGGCGGCATCGGCACCGACAATCCCACCATGGTCTCGCCCGGCCAGCCGCAGGCGGCATTGCCGGCTGAAGATCCCTTGCAGGCGGAACTCGACCGCACCTATCCCGCCGAGCCTGCACCGCGGCAATCCTATCCCAGCCAGCAGGTGGCCATGCTGCCGCGTCCGGCCGATCCGCTGGCGCGGCCTGACGTTGAGCCGCCGCAGCCGGGGCTGATGCCGGCCTCGGAGCGCGCCTGCCGCGTCGCCCTGCAACGCATCGGCGTGAAGTTCCAGGACGTGCGACCGATCTACAACGGCCCGACCTGCGGCATCCCCTATCCGATCAAGGTCTACGGCTTTGCCAGCAACATCTCGATGCAGCCGGCGATCACGCTGAACTGCCAGGTCACGCTCGCCTTCGCACAATGGGTGAAGAACGAACTGAACCCGTCCGCACGCTACCGCTACTGGTCAGGCGTGAAGACGATCATCCCGCTCGGGGGCTATTCCTGCCGCCGCATGAACTCCAGCGCCCGCAATCCCTGGTCGGAACACGCGCGCGGCAATGCCATCGATGTCGGCAAGTTCATTTTGAACAACGGCAAGCGGATCGACGTGCGCAAACCCGGCTTCTTCTCCTTCCGGGAAAAGGGCCTGCTGAACGCGGTCCGCTCCGACAGCTGCAAATATTTCCACACGGTGCTGGGCCCGGGCAGCGATCCGCATCACAAGGATCACTTCCACTTCGATCTCCGCTCCCGGAAATCCGGCTACCGTCACTGCGATTGACGGACCGTCACCCGCACCGCCATCGTTTTCCCGGCGAAGCTCACTATATTGGCGTCAGTTTTCGATTCTCTCATTCCGGGAAGGCGATATTGACGCCATGCGACAGCCCATCATTTCCGTTCAAGATCTCACCAAGACCTATGGCAACGGCTTCAACGCGCTGAAGGGCGTGAGCCTCGACATCGAGGAGGGGGAGATCCTCGCCCTGCTCGGACCCAATGGCGCGGGCAAGACCACGCTCATTTCCATCATCTGCGGCATCGTCACGCCGTCCGGCGGGCGCGTGCTGGCGGGCGGCCACGATGTGGTCAGCGAATTTCGCAAGACTCGCGAGCTGATCGGCCTCGTGCCGCAGGAGCTGACGACCGATCAGTTCGAGACCGTCTGGAATACGGTCAGTTTCTCCCGCGGCCTGCATGGCAAGCCGCCGAACCCCAAGCATATCGAGCATGTGCTGCGCGAGCTCTCGCTATGGGACAAGAAGGATTTCATGCTGCGCCAGCTCTCCGGCGGCATGAAGCGCCGCGTGCTGATCGCCAAGGCGCTCAGCCACGAGCCGCGCGTGCTCTTCCTGGACGAGCCGACGGCCGGCGTGGATGTCAACCTGCGCAAGGACATGTGGCAGGTGGTGGAGCGGCTGCGCGAAAGCGGCGTGACCATCATCCTCACCACCCATTACATCGAGGAGGCGGAAGAGATTGCCGACCGTGTCGGTGTCATCGATGGCGGCAAGCTGCTGCTGGTCGAAGACAAGACGACGCTGATGCAGAAGCTCGGGGCAAAGCAGCTGATCCTCGATCTCGCCGAGCCCATGGATGCGGTGCCGCAGGCGCTGGAAGCCTTTGGCCTGCAGCTCGCCAACAATGGCGGCTCGCTGGTCTATCACTATGACGGCCATGACCAGACGGACCGCATCGCCCCGCTGCTGCAGGCGGTCGCCGCCGCAGGCATAGGTTTCAAGGACATCTCGACGCGGCAGAATTCGCTCGAGGACATTTTCGTTTCGCTGATCGGAGAACGGGCATGAACTGGCAGGCCATGAAATCCATCTACGCCTTCGAGATGGCCCGCACGCGCCGGACGATCCTGCAGAGCGTGGTCTCGCCGGTGCTCTCCACCTCGCTCTATTTCATCGTCTTCGGCAGCGCGATCGGTTCGCGCATCCAGAACATCGAGGGGGTGTCCTACGGCTCCTTCATCACGCCGGGGCTGATCATGCTCTCGCTGCTCACGCTCTGCATCTCCAACGGCTCCTTCGGCATCTACTTCCCGAAGTTCACCGGCACGATCTACGAGCTCCTCTCCTCGCCCGTCTCCATGCCGGAAATTCTCGTGGGCTATGTCGGGGCTGCGGCCAGCAAGGGGCTGATCGTCGGTACGATCATCCTGATCACGGCAAGCTTCTTCGTCGACATCACGATCGCCCACCCCTTCATGATGGTGCTGTTCCTCGTGCTGACGGCGGTGACGTTCAGCCTGTTCGGCTTCATCATCGGCATCTGGGCCAAGGATTTCGAGCAGTTGAGCCTCATCCCCAGCCTCGTCATCCCGCCGCTCACCTTCCTCGGCGGCTGCTTCTACTCGATCAACATGCTGCCGCCGCTCTGGCAGACGGTCAGCCATTTCAACCCGGTGCTCTATCTCGTCAGTGGTTTCCGCTGGAGTTTCTATGGCATCGCCGACGTAAACCCCTGGATCAGTCTTGCAACGGTGACGTTCTTCCTGCTGGTCTGCCTGTTCGTGGTCAACTGGATGTTCAAGACGGGCTATCGTCTCAAGAACTGAGTTATTCCTGGAAGCTCTGCGTTTCCGTATCCTGCGCTCCGTGCAGGATACGGACGATGAGGATTATGTCGTCGTAGCGGCGGAAGTAGATGCAGCGATCGCGAAAGGGCAGTGCACGTAGGCCCGGCGATATGTCGTCGCGCGGGACACCGGTAAAATCCACCTCGGCGATCCAATCCATCTTGTCGATGATCTGTGAAACGAAATCGTCAGCGGCACGTGGGCTGGTCTTCGCGATGTACTGGCGAATGCGCCTCAAGTCACGACTTGCCTGGATCGCGATCCTGAGCCGCTTCATCGGCTTCAACGTCATCGTCATCGCTCATTATGAGATTATACAATTCTTCTTTGGATGTAATTTCGTAAAAAAGCCCGGCCTCATACTGATCAAGGCCGATCTGGATTTCCGCACGCAAACGCTCCAGCGCTGCCTTGCGCCTTGCCCCTGCGTCCTCGTCCGCGGTCACGGGGGCAGGAGCGGCGGCCGCAGCATGGGGCCGCAAGATGCCATCGTCGAGCAGGTCTCGATTGAAATGTTCCGATCTGCCTTTCGGGTGGACCATGGCGTGCTCCTTCATGCCCAGCATATCGCGGAGCCGGCAGACTGGCAATGCATTAGGCCGCTCTAATCCTTGAGCCGCAGTTCATCGGCCCGCATGTGAAGCGAGGAGAGCGTCGAGAGGAAGCTCATGCCGAGCAGGCTCTGGTCCATCGCGCCGCGGCGGGTGACGAGGGCAGGGACGTTGACGCGGGTGATGGGGCCGAGCTGCACAAGCGTGAGGTCGATCGGCGCGGCCAGGGCCTCGCCATTGGCGGTCTGCACGCGCTTGGTATAGGCGAGGTTCTCAGGGATGATGCCGGCGAGGACCGCATCCTCGTAGGTCAGCGTTACCACGCTTGCGCCCGTGTCGATCATCATCGGCACGGGCTGGTTGTTGACGGTGACGGTCGCGATGAAATGGCCGGACATGTCGCGCGAGAGGAGAACGACCTTGTCGCCCTTGCTGTTGACGATGGTGACGGCATGGCCTGGCATCAGGCCGGCGAGCAGCCGTCCACCGACTTCCTTGGCCTCCTCGCGGTACAGCGAAACCGTCGCAAGCACCATGAGCACGGCGAACCAGATCAGCAGATGCCGTAGCGAGCGGCCCAAGGTCCGGCGGCTGGCCAGGATGCCGGAGCCGAGAAGGCCCAGAATGGGAAGATAGTAGAGCAGCGATGCCAGCTGATCGGGCTTGAGGCCTAGAAGCTTGCCTTCCGGCCGCATCATGAGCGCGAGGACGCAGACAGCCAGCGCCAGTATCACGAGGCCAAGCCGGGAAAGCTTTCGGTCTTCCATCCACAGTCCTTTGCGTTCAGGCGGTTCCGTTCTCCCGGGCCTGTCTCTTATACACATCTCCGAGCCCACGAGACAAGAGGCAATCTC
>CAMFHT010000187.1 GCA_945952245.1 uncultured Rhizobium sp.
CGATCGTCAGGCCGGGGATCGCGGCCGGCTCGAGGCTGGTCTTCCTCCCCTGCCTGGGCGCCTTCGTCACCCCTGCCCTGCTCGGCGGCGGCAAGACGCTGATGCTCGGAAACATCATCCAGATGCAGTTCGGCGCCTCGCGGAACTGGCCGTTCGGTGCGTCGCTCTCGATCGTCCTTCTCGCCGTGATGCTGCTCGCCATGACCGCGATGGCGCTCTGGCGGAACAGGAGGCCCGCATGAATACGAAGCGTTTTCCGCTGACCCGGGAAATCACCGGCCTCGTTCTCGTCTACCTCTACGTGCCGGTCCTCGTGCTCATAGCCTACAGCTTCAACGCCAACCGCACGGCAACCGTCTGGACCCATGCCTCGCTCGACTGGTACGGCCGGGTCTTCGTCAATCCGTCCATCCAGTCGGCCGCGCTGAACTCCATCATCCTCGCGCTCGCTGCGGCGACGGCGGCGACGATCCTCGCCCTGCTCGCGGCACTTGCCATGCGGCGAGCGTTCCTGGGACGCGGCGCTGCCGAGGCCGTTCTCAACATGCCGCTGATCCTGCCGGAGATCGTCGTCGCGGTCGCAACGCTGCTGCTCTTCGTCTCTCTCGGCATCAAGCTGGGGCTGACCGCAATGGTGCTTGCGCATACGGCCTTCTGCATTCCCTTCGCCTATCTGCCGATCCGCGCCCGCCTCGACGGTATCAGTCCGACTTATGAGGAGGCCGCAGCTGATCTCTATGCGAGCCGGCTCCGCACCTTCCGCCGCGTGACGATGCCGCTTCTCTGGCCTGGCGTAATGGCCGGTTTCACACTCGCCTTCGTCACCAGCCTGGATGACTTCCTGACCTCGTTCTTCCTGGCCGGGCCCGGCACCACGACGTTGCCCGTCTACATCTTCTCGGCCATCCGCGCCGGCATCACGCCCGAGATCAACGCGATCTCCGCGGTCATGCTGATCGTCTCTGTCCTGCTCGTCTCGATCTCGTTCTTTCTCGGCCGTCTGCGCCGCTAACCTGGAGGAGTTAACCCGCATGTCCCTGAAATCCTGTTACTGCGCTGCCTTGGTGGCAATCGCGTCGCTCGCCACGCCGGCCATGGCGCAAGAGGCTGACAAGACGCTCTTCTTCTACAACTGGACGGATTATTATCCGGTCGATCTCCTCAAGAAGTTCGAGAAGGAAACCGGCATCAAGGTCATCCTCGACGGTTTCGACAGCAATGACACGCTGATCGCCAAGCTCCAGTCCGGCGGGGCCTCCTATGACGTCATCGTGCCCAGCGACTATGTCATTCCAGGCCTCATCAAGGACGGGCTGCTGCTCAAGATCGACACGCACAGCATGGCGAACTACGTACACATGAAGGACGCCTTCAAGAACCCGGACTTCGACCCCAAGCATGAATATTCGGCCCCCTATCTCTGGGGCGTGACCGGCCTCGCCTATGACAGTGCCCAAGTCGAGGGCGGCACGGTGGAGGCGAGCTGGAAGGAGTATTTCGAGCCCCGGCCTGATCTGGTCGGCAAGATCGCGGCGCTCGACACGGCGAGCGACGAAATCCTGGCGGCGTCTCTTTATCTCGGTATCGCCCAGTGCACGGAAAGCAACGACGATGCCAAACGCATCCTCGATCTCCTGCAGGCGCAGAAGGACAAGCTGAAGCTCTACAGCTCCGATAGCACGGTGGATCGCCTGGCCTCCGGCGAAGTCGCGATGTACCATGTCTGGAACGGTGCGACTGCACGCGCGACTGCCCAGCGCCCCTCGATCCGCTTCCTTTACCCGAAGGAAGGCACGCCGATGTTCCGCGACAACTTCGCGGTTCCCGCCAATGCGCCGCATCCGGAGAATGCCAAGATCTTCATCAACTGGATGATGGCGCCCGAGAACGCAGCCGCCGTGTCGAATGCGATCGCCTACGCCAATGCCATCAAGTCGGACGAGTTCCTGGATGAAAAATGGCGCAAGATGGACGCGATCAACATGCCCGCGGAATATTCCAGCCGCCTGGTTCCGACCAAGGATTGCGGACCGAAGGCACGCGAACTGCGCGACCGCATCTGGACGCGCCTGAAGGGCTGACGATCAACGGTGCGGCCTCCGGGCCGCGCCTCTCCATTCAGCGAGGCGAACATGACCACGACCTATACGAACCTGAACGACATCGACGGACGGACGATCGGCATCCGCTGTGCGGAAGACGTGATCGCCGAAATCGGTCCCGGTATCACCGCGCCGGATGCGGTCGACTGCGAAGGACGGCTGGTCCTGCCCGCCTTCGTGGAGCCGCATGTTCATCTCGACAAGACCCTCTGGGGCGAGGCCTGGCAGCCGGGCCAGCGCGCCGCAAAGCTTCGGGACTATATCGACAACGAGCGCCGCGTGCTTTCCGCCAATGCAACGGCCCCGGAGGAGCGAGCAGGCCGCCTGCTTTCCGAGATGCTGCGTCACGGTACGACGGCCGTCCGCTCCCACATCGACATCGCGCCTGACATCGGTCTCAGCCACGTCGAGGCGATGATGCGCCTGCGGGATTCGTGGAAGGACAGGGTCGACCTGCAATTCGTCGCGTTTCCGCAGCAGGGTCTGCTATCGCGCCCCGGCACCACGGACCTCATTCGCGCGGCCATGGACATGGGCGTCGAAACCGTAGGCGGGCTCGATCCCGCCGGCATCGACGGCGATCCCGAAGGGCAGTTGAAATTCATCTTCGACCTCGCCGTCGAAAAGGGCGCAGGTGTCGACATTCATCTTCACGACAAGGGTGAGCTCGGAGCCTGGCAGGTCGAGCGAATTGCCGATCACGCCGAGGCGGCCGGCCTGAAGGGCAAGGTCATGATCTCGCATGCTTACTGCCTCGGCATGATCCCGGAGGGGCGGCTGGAGAGGATCGGAAGGCGGCTGGCGGATCTCGGCATTTCGCTGATGACCTCGGCACCGGCCGATGTGGCGATCCCGCCGGTCGAGATGTTGACCGACATGGGTGTTACCGTCTGCTGCGGCTCCGATGGCATCCGCGATGCCTGGTCGCCGCTCGGCAATGGCGACATGCTGGAACGCGCCTTCCTCACCGCCTTCCGCTTCGACTGGAACACGGACGAGGATTTCCTGCGCGCGCTTGGCTGCGCAACAGGGGCCGCCGCCAAGGCGATAGGCCTTGAGAATTACGGGCTGAAACCAGGCGGACGCGCCGATTTCGTGATGATCGAGGCGAGCAATGCGGGCGATGCGCTCTGCCGCCGGCCTGCAGGCCGGCGCGTGGTGCGCCGCGGCGCGGTCGTGGCGGGCTGATCATGGATTTCGATTTCACGGACATGCCGGGCCCGGACAAGTACCGGCTGCTGACCAATTTCGTCGGGCCGCGGCCCATCGCCCTCGTCGGCACCCGCTCGCCCTCGAGCCAGAACAACGCCGCGCCGATGAGCTTCTTCAACGTGTTCTCGCATGAGCCGCCGCTCGTCGTTCTCGGTATACAGACCCGTGGCAATGGCGAGGAGAAGGATACCGTCGCAAACATTCGCCGCACCGGCGAGTTCGTCGTCAACATGGTCGACATGTCGATTGCAGAGGCCATGATCGTCTGCGGCGTCAACTTTTCCTCCGAAATCGATGAACTGGCCTTCGCCGGTCTGACGCCGGTGCGTTCTGTGAAGATCGATGCGGATCGGATCGCCGAGAGCCCCTGCAGTTTCGAATGCCGGCTGGAGCGGATCATCGACTATCCGCGGCGCGTGCTCATCATCGGGGAAGTGGTTCACATGCACGTCCATGACCGCTGCCTCGACGCCGCCGGGCGTTATGTGAACCCGGAGACCTATCAGCCCATCGCGCGGCTCCATGCCGACAACTACATCACCTCAGACCGGCAGTTCGTGCTGTCGAAGCCGGAGGCGCTGCTGCCCTATGAAGCAGGACAGCTTGCGCCTGTCCCGGGAGGGGCCGTGCGATGATCCGCATCCACGTCATCAATCCGAACTCCACACCGTCGATGACGGAAACCATCGCCCGTGCCGCCAAGGCCGCGAGCGCGCAGACGACCGAGATTGAAGCCGTCACGGCAAGGGGGACGCCGGCCTCGATCGAGGGCTATGCGGACGAGGCCATGTCGGTGCCGGCCATGCTGGCGGCAATCCGGTCTGCCGAGGCGAGCGGGGCAGCCGCCCATGTCATCGCCTGTTTCGACGATCCCGGGCTTTCAGCTGCCCGCGAGGTTGCGTCGGGTCCTGTCATCGGCATCTGCCAAGCCGCGGTGCAGGTGGCCGTTACCATCGCGTCCCGGTTCTCTGTCATCACGACATTGCCGCGCTCGGTGCCCGTGATCGAGGATCTCCTCGTTCTTTACGGCGCCAGCCACCGTTGCCGGCGCGTCCGGGCCGTCGATCTTCCGGTCCTTACGCTCGAGGCTGACGCGGGTCTTGCCCGTTCCAGGCTTCTGGCGGAAGCCATCGTGGCGCGCGACGAGGATCTCGTGGACGCGATCGTACTCGGATGCGCAGGCATGGCGGAACTCTGCGACTGGCTTTCGAAAGAGATCGGTCTGCCAGTCATTGACGGAGTGACAGCGGCGGTCAAGCTCGCCGAAGCCCTCGCGGCTGGCGGTTTTCGCACCTCGAAGGCGGGCGCCTATGCATTCCCGCGCGACAAGGCGGGCGATCTCGGCGCGGCCGGTCCCCATGCTTGAGAAGGACGGAACCATGGCGCAGAGGCTTTCCGATCTAACCCTCGGGGAGCGTCCGGGAGGGCGCACGGCACTCGCGGCTCGGTGGATCGTTGGCCATGCCGAGGGTCGCCACCGTCTGCTGCGCGACGGCGAGATCGTGATCGACGGCGCTGAGGTCCTTTATGTCGGACCGCGCTTCCCGGGCGAGGTGGCCCGGCGTATCGACCTTGGCGACATGCTCGTCTCGCCTGGCTTCATCGATCTG
Source organism: uncultured Rhizobium sp. (assembly GCA_945952245.1). Classification (GTDB taxonomy): domain Bacteria; phylum Pseudomonadota; class Alphaproteobacteria; order Rhizobiales; family Rhizobiaceae; genus Gellertiella. Next base: position 4,925 of record CAMFHT010000187.1, read on the forward strand.
GATGCGCTCTCCGATCTCGACACGACCCTGTTGACCGTCGATTACGGGCCTGGCTGGGCGACGGGACGGGTCTGGCCGCGCAGCTATGTGGAGCGCGGCCCCTACGACATGTATTCGCCCGAGGACCTGGCGTTTCAGAAGCGTTATGCCTTTGCCCAGCTGCTCCTCAACGGCATCACCACCGCCCTGCCAATCGCTTCGCTCTTCTATCGGGAATGGGGGGAAACGGTCGAGGAGTTCGAAGCCGCCGCAGACGCCGCCGCCGCCCTTGGCCTGCGTGTCTATCTCGGTCCCGCCTACCGCTCCGGCGGCATGGTTTGCGAGGCGCCCGGTGTGCTCGAACCCGTCTTCGATGAAGCGCGCGGAATGAAGGGGCTTAAGGATGCGCTGAATTTTGCGACGCGCATAGCCGGCACGGCGGAAGGTTTGATCCAGCCCATTCTGGCGCCCGACCGGGTCGAGACCTGCACGCTCGCCCTTCTGCAGAAGACCATGGCCGCTTCCGCCGAAAGGGGGATTCCCGTCCGCCTGCACATGGCGCAGGGACGGACGGAACGCATGATCATGAACCGGCTGCATGGCACGACCGGCCCGCAATGGCTCGCCCGCCACGGCTTGCTCCACGACCGGCTGATCGCGCCGCATGCGGTCGAGGCAGAGCCTGAAGACCTGGCACTTTATGCCGAACACGGCGTCACGATCGCTCATTGCCCGCTTGTCTATGCCCGCGACGGCGAAATGCTGCGCTCTTTTCGCGAATGCCGGGAGCGCGGGATCCGGATCGGCATGGGCACGGACACGGCCCCACCGGACATGGTGCTCAACATGGCGGTCGCGCTGATGATGGGCCGGGCGGCGGAGGGGGGCCCTCACGGGCTGACGACCGCCGAGGTCTTCGATGCCGCCACGATCTCTGGCGCCGACGCGCTGAAACGCCCCGATCTAGGCCGCCTTCAGCCGGGGGCCAAGGCGGACATCGCGATCTTCGATCTTGCGGATCAACGCTTTGCGCCCACGATCGATCCCATCCAGACGCTCATCTTTGGCGCTACGGGCCGTGTGACCCGCGCCGTCTTCGTCGATGGTCGTTTGTCCATGCGCGACGGGGCGGTTTCCGGTCTTGATCTCGCCGCTGCGCGCAAGATCGCGCAGGAGCAGTTCGAGCGACTGCTTGCCCGGTATCCGGAGCGGACGTTCGGCCACCCCAAGGTCAAGGACATGTTCCCGGGAACCTATGCCCCGTTCAAGCCGCGCTAGACCGTAAACTTGCCAAGCGGGGGGCTCAGATGTTCCCCATCGCTTTCAGCAGCAGCGCAGCAGACACGGCGCCCGGGTCGGAGTGGCCAAGCGAGCGCTCGCGCAGCCTGGCGGCACGCCCCTTGGCGGCGGTCATGGTCGCGGTCGCGGCGGCACCGGCTTCGGCGGCCTGTTCCACCGTTTTCCAGAACTCGGCCCTGGACAGGTCCTGTCGCACCGCGGTCGCGGCGGCTTCGGCGGCGGGAAGCCAGACGTCGAGCATGGTCTTGTCACCGCGTTCTGCCTTGCCGCGCGAGCGGATGCCCTCGGCGATCGCACCGATCATGTCGGCATAGGTTGTCAGATCCAGCACCGTTCGACCTGAAAGTGCCTGGGCAGCCCTACGGAACCCCGTGGCATAGAGTGGACCGGTGGAGGCGCCGACGGCGTTGAGGAAGCCGTTTGCCGCTGACATCAGCACGTCGGAGGGCGTGGCCCTATCGAGGTCGAGTTCGGCGAGCGCCGCCAGCACAGCCCGAAAGCCGATCGACATGGTGATGCCGTGATCGCCATCGCCGATGGCGCCGTCGAGTTCGGAAAGATGGTCCTTCTCCGCTTCGATCAGGCCGGACATTCGTTCGAACATCCGGGCCAGCACCCGTGCACCAGACTCTGGCATGTCTTCCTCCCCTTGGACGTCAGCCTTGTCAGCGATCCGACATGGTGCCTGCTATAGGCGGATTGATGGTCAGGACCGCGGTTTGGCACGGATGGTGGAGCAGTTCGGTGAGCTGGCGGTCGAGATGCAGGATCGAGATCGATGCTCCCGCCATGTCCAGCGACGTGCAGTAATGACCGACCCAGTTCGCCTCGATCGTGATGTTCTTGGCGCTGAGCCGCTGCTCTACACGGCGATAGAGGATGTAGAGTTCCATCAGCGGTGTCGCGCCGAAGGAGTTGACGAGAACGGCGACCCTATCCCCCGGCTCCGCCTTCATTTCCTTGAAGATGCTGTCCATCACCGCATCCACGATTTCGTCGGCGGTTCGAAGGCGTTCGCGCGACACGCCCGGCTCGCCATGGATGCCCATGCCGAATTCCATGTCGTCGGGGCCGATCTCGAAATTGTGCCGTCTTGTCTGCGGCATGGAGCAGGATTCAAGGGCGACACCCACCGTATAGGTTCGGTCATTGGCCTTTCGGGTCACGGCTTCGCATTCGGCAAGCGTCATGCCCCGGTCGCAGGCTGCACCCGCTACCTTGAACACGAAGAAGTTTCCCGCAACGCCGCGCCGGCCCTCCCTGTCTTCAATGGGCGAGGACGCGATGTCGTCCGTTGTCAGCACGGTGCGGACAGCGATGCCCTGTTCTTCCGCGATCTCTGCCGCCATTTCGAAGTTCATCACGTCGCCGGCATAGTTGCCGTAGACGAAGAGTACCCCCGCACCGCCCGATGCGGCCACCGCACATTTGACGATGGGATCCGGCGGCGGCGAGGAGAAGATGTTGCCGAGCGCCACGGCATCGGCGAGGCCCTTGCCGACAAAGCCGGCGAAGCAGGGTTCGTGTCCCGTGCCGCCGCCGATGACGAGGCCGACCTTGCCGGGACGCGGCCCGTCGAGGGCCACCAATGCGCGGCGCGAAGGGCCGACCGGCTTCACATAGGCCTTGTGCGAGGAGATCAGGCCATCCAGCATCTCGTCGACCACGTCATTGGGGTTGTTGAGGAACTTCTTGACGTGGGTGCGGTAGCCGTTGACCGGGGGCGAGGCCTTGTTGCGCTGGGTGAGCCTGGCATCGAGGCTTGTCACGCC
>CAMFHT010000188.1 GCA_945952245.1 uncultured Rhizobium sp.
CGTCCGTCCTGCTTGAGCAGGCGGACATGATAGACCCAGCGGGCCTTCTGCCGGCGGAGCTTGATCGAGACGACTTCGCCGGCCGAGGCCTTGCGGGCCACCTCCAGTACCGACTTCAGCGGCTGCACCTCATGTGCCGCGACGAGTCCACGCACGAGATCATTGAAGGACTGGCGGCGCTGGGAGGGCCTCGGCGGAAGCGGTTTTGCGGTGGGTGGTGGCGTGACGGCCGCCGGCTTGGCTCCCGTGCCTGTGACGACAGGCGTCGCCGGCTTCGGGGTCTGCACGGTTGCGGCTACCTCGTCCGCCCGCGTCGGCAGGGCGAGAGCAAGGGCCATGACCGGAAGGATGACACGAAACATGAACATGCGGCCTTCCGATTCTCCTGACTTTCACTGCATTCAAGACGAGCGTTCAAGAAGTCTATTCTAGTTTCGGAAAACTTACAAAACGTCGTCAGGCGGCGTCAGGCGAAGGTAATGGCGGTTTCGCTATGACTGTCATCATACGGGTGAACTGCGGACACTCCGCCCGCCGAACCCCGATGATCGGATAGACGCCATGAACCTCATCAACAGCAGCCACCGCTACTCTTCGACCCTCAATCCCGCAGCCTCGCTCCTTCTCGGCGAAAGCAAGCCGGATCTGCTGCAGGACCTGGTGCTCGCGGATCTCTTCCGCGAAGGGCTGGAGAAGGGGCCGGACCGCACCGTCTATCTCACGACCTCCAGGCGCTATACCTATCGCGAGATCGACGAGCAGGCATCGGCGCTGGCGGCGGGGCTGCAGCAGCGCGGAATCGGTCCGCGCGACGTGGTCGGGCTCTGGTTCGCCCGCGGCGTTCCGCTGCTCGTCGCGCAGATCGCGATCACCCGCACGGGTGCCGCCTGGCTGCCCTTCGATGCGGACACGCCGGTGGAGCGCATCCGTGCCTGCCTTCTCGATGCGGATGCCAAGGGAATCGTCACGGATGCGGAGAAGTCCGTCCATCTCGACGGCTCGGGCCTCACCGTCTTCATCGACCGCGACACGGCCATCAGGGGTGCGGAGCCCGCCGATCCCCGCCGTCTCGGCCTGACCCCGGATTGCCCGGCCTATTTCATCTACACGTCGGGTTCGACCGGCACGCCGAAGGGCATCGAGATCACCCATCGCAACATCTGCCATTTCCTGCTCGCCGCCCGCGAGACCTATGGCGTGAAGAGCACGGACGTGATGTTCCAGGGGGCATCCGCCGCCTTCGACCTCTCGATGGAAGAGATCTGGCTGCCCTACACGGTCGGCGCATCGCTCTTCGTCGCCGATCCGGCACTGATGTCCGACATCGCGGCCCTGCCGGAAATCCTGAAAGCCCATGGCGTGACCGTCATGGACACGGTGCCGACGCTGCTCTCGCTCTTCCCCGAGGACGTGCCGTCGCTGCGCATCATCATCCTCGGCGGGGAAGCCTGCCCGCCTTCCGTCGCCGCCCGCTGGTGCCGGCCCGGTCGCCGCATCTTCAACAGCTATGGCCCGACCGAAGCGACCGTGGTCGCCACCGTTTCCGAAATACGCCCGGGCCAGGAGGTCACCATCGGCCGGCCAATCCCGAACTACAGCTGCTATGTCGTCAACGAGGCGCTGGAACTGGTGGCCGAGGGTGAGGAAGGCGAACTGCTGATCGGTGGCCCAGGCGTTGCCCGCGGGTATCTCAAGCGCCCGGACCTGACGGCGCAGAAATTCGTCACCAATCCCTTCCCCCTGTCGAGCCTCGATCCCGTTCTCTACCGCACCGGTGACGCCGTTTCCGTGGATGCGGACGGGAACCTGCGTTTCCACGGACGTCTCGACGACCAGGTGAAGATCCGCGGTTTCCGCGTCGAGCTCGGCGAGATCGAAAGCCGGCTGGCGGTGATGCCGGGCGTGCGCTCCGCCGCCGTCGTTCTGCGCAAGGACGATGGCATCGACCGGCTCGTCGCCTTCCTCGTGGCCCAGGAGAAGGGCGCGCTGGACATGGATGCACTCCGCGCCAGCCTCGCCCGCGCCGTTCCCTCCTACATGGTGCCGGCCCGCATGGTGGAGATGGAGAAGCTCCCCATGCTGATCTCCGGCAAGACCGACCGCAAGGCGCTCGCCGCGGTCGAACTGCCGAAGGTGGAGCTGGCGCTCGATGCCGGGGCCGAGCCGAAAACGCCGACGGAAGAGGCGCTGCTCGCTGCCGCAAAGATCGTCTTCCCCGGCACTGCCATTCCGATGGAGGCTGATTTCTTCACCGATCTAGGCGGCCATTCGCTGCTCGCCGCCCGCTTCCTCTCCGTCGTCCGGCAGGTTCCGGCCCATGCGGGTCTCGGCCTCCAGGACGTCTACCGCGACCGGACGCTGCGTGCCATGGCCGCCCGGCTCGATGCGGATGCAAGCCAGGCCGGCGCGCCGGCCGACCTCTCCTTCGAAGCGCCGCCGCTTCTGCGCCGCTTTCTCTGCGGTGCCGCCCAGGCTGCCGCCATGCCGCTGATCATCGGCCTGATGACCGCACAGTTCCTCGGCACCTTCATCGCCTTCATGATGCTGAACAGCGAAGAACTTGGCTTCGTGAAGGAAATGGCGATCATTTCCGGCGTCTATCTGGCCATCAACATCGTAACCGCGGCCATCGCCATCGGCCTGAAATGGCTGATCCTCGGCCGCACCAAGCCGGGCCGATACCCGCTCTGGGGCGCCTATTATTACCGCTGGTGGCTGTCGCAGCGGCTGACTTCGCTCATCCACATGAAATGGGTGCAGGGCACGCCGATCCTCAACATGCTTCTCCGACTTCTCGGCGCCAGGATCGGCAAGGACACGCTGCTCTATGAGGTCGAAGCCGGCGCGATCGATCTGCTGACCATCGGCAAGGGCGTTTCCATCGGCGGCCATTGCGGCTTCGCCAATGCGCAGGTGGTCGGCAACGAGCTGATCATCGGCACGATCGAGATCGGCGACGACGCCTATATCGGCTCGTCCTGCGTCATCGGCGGCGGCTCGCGCATCGGCGAAAGCGCCGAACTCGGCGACCTCACTGCGATCGGCATGAATTCCGTCATCGGCGCCCGCGAAAAATGGGATGGCTCGCCGGCCAAGCGCGTCGGCATGGTCGATGTCGCCGCGTTGGAGGCTCCCGCCGAGGCGAGCCCGGCGCGGCGCGCCTTCAACATGATGGTCTACTTGCTTTCGATCCTCTCGATCCCGGCGATCGGCATCATCCCGCTCGTTCCGGCCTTCATCTACCTCGATCATGCTGGCGCAGCAGTCGAAGCTGCGACGGGCATCAACTACCTTTGGTTCCTGCCGCTGATCGCGATCCCCGCGGCTCTCGGCCTGACTGCCGCAACCGTCGCCCTCATCGTCGCCATCCGCTGGATCGTGCTGCCGCGGCTTGGCGAGGGCACCTATTCCGTCCACAGCGGCATGTATCTGCGCAAATGGATCGTCTCGCTCTGCTCGGAAATCGCGCTGGAAACGCTGGGCTCGCTCTATGCCACCGTCTACATGCGCGCCTGGTATCGCCTGATGGGTGCCAAGATCGGCAAGGGCTCGGAGATCTCCACCAGCCTTTCCGGCCGCTATGATCTCGTCGAGATCGGCGCGAACTGCTTCATTGCCGACGAGGTTCTGCTCGGCGAGGAAGACATTCGCCGCGGCTGGATGACGGTGAAGCGCGTGAAGACCGGCGACCACGTCTTCGTCGGCAACAGCGCCGTCGTGCCCGTCGGCACCGAAATCCCCGAGCGCACGCTGATCGGCATCAAGTCGAAACCGCCGGCAAACAGGGCCATGGGCCCCGGCGAAACCTGGTTCGGCAGCCCCTCGATCAAGCTTCCGGTCCGCCAGAAGTTCGACGGCGGCTCCGACCGCACCTTCTCGCCCTCGATCTGGCGCCAGATCGGCCGCGGCCTGTTCGAAGCCTTCTTCAACCTCTCTGTGCCCACGGTCTCGATGATCACCCTCGGCACGCTGTCGATCGACGTGCTGGCGGGCCCGCTGGAGCGGGGCGAGTACGGCACGGCGCTTCTGCTCCTCCCCATCCTCGGCCTCGGCATGTCGCTTGCGATGACGCTGATCGTGGTCGCGCTGAAATGGGTGATGATGGGCAAGTACCGCCCGCAGGCAAACCCGATGTGGTCCTGGTTCTCGCTCCGCACCGAAGCGATCGCCGTGATGTATTCCGGCATGGCGGCGAAAATGCTGCTCGACTTCCTGCGCGGCACGCCCTTCCTGCCCTGGGTGCTCCGCCTGTTCGGCGCCCGCTTCGGCAAGGGCGTCTGGCTCGACATGACCGACATCACCGAATTCGACTGCATCTCGGTCGGCGATTACGTTGCCGTCAACGGCTTCGCCGCGCTGCAGACACATCTCTACGAGGACCGCGTGATGAAGATCGGGCAGGTGAAGGTCGAGCGCGGCGTGAGCGTCGAGGCTGGTTCGACCGTGCTCTATGACAGCGAGGTCGGCGAATTCGCCCGCCTCGGTCCGCTGACCATCGTCATGAAAGGCGAGCGCATCCCGGCCCACACCGAATGGCACGGCGCCCCCGCCGTCCGCCGCCACGCCGTCTCCGGCAGGCAGATGCAGGTCGTGCCGCTCGTCCGGCGGTGAGACTGCGGTGCAGATCAGAAAGATCGAGATCGGGAGCGCCCTGGTTCATGTGGCGCTCCTTTCCATTTCCGGACGGCCCGGTTCCGCCGATACGGCCGGCCTGATGCGCGCGCTGCTTTCGCGTGTGCTCGGAGGCGCGGAGACAGACTGGTCGATCGGCCATGACGGGAACGGGGCGCCTTTTTCCCTGCTGCGCGGCGTGCGGCATCCCGCGTTCATCAGCCTCAGCCGTACGCAGGGACTTGCGGCGGCCTGCGTTTCCATTCGACCGGTTGGGATCGATGTGGAGAAGATCGAGCCGCATGCGGCAGACGAAGCGCTGGCGGGGACCTTCTTTTCGGAAGAGGAACGGGGATGTCTGCGAGCGATGTCGTGTTCCCCTCCCCCTTGTGGGGAGGGGTTAGGGGTGGGGGTGCAGTCCAACCTGCCGACTCCTGATGATACCCCCACCCCCAGCCCCTCCCCACACGGGGGAGGGGGGCTCTATGCAGAGACCTTCTTCCGGATCTGGACGATGAAGGAGGCCTATATCAAGGCAAGAGGGTTGGGATTCGGGATTGATCTCCAAAGCTTCTCAGTGGTTGAACGCGTAGAACTGGCGACGCTGGTTGCGGTGCCTGATGAAAGTCGGGAGTCAGCGCTCCTTAGCGAGGTGTTGAAATCGGGGCACGCCTTGGGAATGTCTGTGCTTCGGTGAACTTGATGTTGTGCCTGGAGCCCCCTCATCCGGCTGCCGCCACCTTCTCCCCGCTGGGGAGAAGAAATATGCCGAGCCGGGTCGCTCCAAGTCTCTTCTCCCCAGCGGGGAGAAGGTCCGGCAGGGGATGAGGGGGCCGCTTGTACCGAACTTTCGATAATCAAAAGTATAAAGGACCGTCCTCACCCCTCCAGCCAAGCCGGCAGGCCCCGCGCCAGCCGCCCTTCCACCGCCGCCTCCACACAGGCGGCAAGGCTTGCAAACCGCATGGTGCGCCCGGTCAGTCCCGGCCCGTAATGGGCGAACTTGCCGGAATTGGTGAGGATGATCTTCGCATCCGGCGGAATGACCGGTTCCGTCACCGTGCACCAGCAGGCATCGGCAATAAGGTCCGCGCCAAAGTCTCGCAGCGGTTCGACCAGCCCGCGGTGGGCGATTTCGGCATGGGTATCGCGGCCGGCGGTGACGACGAGGCGCGTTTGCGGATTGCGCCTGCGGCCGCGGCAGAGCTCCGTGAGACGCTCGAATTCGGCGACGGAGAAATGGGGGTTTCCGAGCGAGACGAGATCGACAGCCTCTCCTTCGGCGCCGTTCAGCCGCCGCCAGCTTTCGGCCAGGTCTTGCCTGCGCATGTCGAGGATCTGGACGTTGCGCCCGCCGGTCGCCTCCTCCACCGTCCCGGCCTCCGGGGTGATGCGGTGGATGTGGAACATGGGGGCGCCGGACGTGGTGCCGAAGGCGGCGCTCAACGCCTTGAGATCGTCAGTGGTCGGTGAGAGGTCTTCCAGCCCTTCGACCAGTGGAATGTCGCCGGGGCTCATCAGGCCGAGCTGGTAGCCGAGAAGGGGGTAGAAGCTGTCGTCGATGCCGTCGAATTGCGGTACGCGGATGCGGCGGGTGGCGTGACGGTTTTGACTGATGTGGCAGCCGGAGAGCGGCGCCCGGCCCGTGAGCGCCACGCAGATATCGAGATAATCGGGATATTTCATCGTCCTTGCGCCAAGCACGCTGTTGGCGAAGACGACCGCGTTCGATTCCGCCCAGACGATGTCCTCGCCCCTGGCCGGGGCGGAGGAGAGGAGATAGGGCGCGCAGGTGAAGCTGGGCTTTGCGCCGAGCGCCACATAGGCATCCGCAAGCGCGCTTGCCGGTCGTGCGAGGGCTTCGTCAGTCCCCTGTCTCTGCCAGTTCATCTGGTCGACGGAGATGGCATTCAGGGTCGTCGGCACCTTCACCCGCCCGCCGGCCTTCACCAGCCGCTCGGCAAATTCCAGGCTGGCCGGGCCGGTATAGATGCAGCCGTCTATGTGCGCCTGGGTCACATCGATCAGCCGCTGCGCTTCGAGCACGTCCGCCATGCGCAGGATGATCCGCATGGCGATGGCCGAAGCCTCGCCCGCGACACCCTCGGTCATGGCACGATCTTCGGGTGTGAGAGCGACCGCGGACGCCTGCCTTGCTTCCGGATTGTCGGAGATCGGCGCGAAGGCGGAAAGCATGCTGCCGCTGACATGGAGATGGGGCACGGTCCTCAGCGCTTCGAACCGCTCTTCACCGAGGTGCACCACCGGAACGGACTGCCCGAACATCTCGTCTGCCACGATGACGCCGAGGGTCAGGATGTCCTCGCGCCGGGCGAAGACGAGGGCGGCAGGGGCCTTGCCGTTCAGGATCAGCTGCATCATCACGCTCGACCCCGTGCAGGAGCCGCGCCCGGCGGGCAGCGCCAGAATGCGGCCCGCAAGACATTGGCCGTGGAGGGGATGGTTGCGGTCGATGATGTCGCCGGTCTCGGGGTCGACCCCGCCCCAGAAGCTCAGCGGCACGTCGGAAAAGAGCACCTCGCCCGCTCCTTTGCCGCTGACCAGGACCGCGACCTCGGCCGTGAAGGTCTTCATCTCCGCATCCATGCTATCATCCTCCGCTCGTCCTTCGGTCTAGAGCATATCCGGGAGAACGCTAAGCCGTTTTCGAAGGCTTAACCATGCGGTTTGCTCTGGATCAACGACCACGTGTGGCTTGAGGAGTATTCCCGCCTTCAAACGGAGGTTCGACCCATGCATGCCAGTGAGATTCTGACCGAAAGCCTTGTCGCCGTCGCAAACTGGTGGCGGCGTGCCCGCGAGGAGATGCAGAGCTTTGACGAGATCGCCCATTTCAGCCCGCAGGAGATGGAAGCCATTGCCGCCGATTGCGGCATTTCCGTCGATCAGTTCACGCGCATCGTCCGGCTCGGCCCGCATGCGGCGGACGAGTTGAATGCCATGCTCGCGGCCCTCGACCTCGACATGGGCGATTTCGACCGCTCCGCCCAGCGCGAGATGACCGTGAACTGTGCCGAATGCGCCTCCAAGGGCGCCTGCCGCAGGAGCCTGCAGCGCGGCACCGCAGCCAACGACTTTCGCGACTTCTGCGCCAATGCCGAGCGGCTGACGCTTGCCATGGCAGGGTGAAGAACCAGACCGCAGCCATGGAAAAGCCGGCCTCGCAGCCGGCTTTTCGTGTTTTTTGATTGCCTCTGATCTCAGTCGATCAGCCTGAGCAGCTTCTCCAGCGAGGCCTTGGCGTCGCCGTAGAACATGCGGGTGTTGTCCTTGTAGAAGAGCGGGTTTTCGATGCCGGAATAGCC